>NZ_JABDWD010000004.1:0-245812 GCF_019685115.1 Rhizobium sp. NZLR11
AGCTCGGCGGCAAATCCGTCGTCGCCCGCCTGCGCGCCGATGCCGGCATCGCTCCGGGACAGACAACTCGCCTTGCCTTCAATCTCGACAAGGCCGTGTTCTTCGATCCGGACAGCCAGGTGCGGATCGGGTGATCAGTCGTCAGGCCGCGGCCGTCACGCTGAAGGTTACCGGCTCGAAACGCGAGGAGACCGCTTCGACGGTGATCTCGCCCACCATCCCGGTCGCCTCCAGCCAGAAGCCGGCGGTGCCGCCCTGCAGCGGCACATTGGCCGGGCCGACGACCCTTGCAGGTCCATGCACCTTCAGCGAAATCGTGTCGTTCATGAAGGGCAGGCGCTGGCCGCACTGGTCCAGTGCGCGGATGATGACGCGGGTGCTGTCGCGTTCGCGGGCTTTCAGCGTCGAGCTGTCGGCGACGATTTCCAGCGTGGTCGGCAAGGGATCGGCCGCCAGCGTCAGGCTGGCCACCGGCTCGCCGGCGATATAGCCGGTCAAGGTGCCGTCGATCCATTCGAGACCCCAGGTGCCGAGTTCATCCGTGGTGAAGTGCCGATGGTCGAGCACGACGGGCGGATGCGGCAGATGCGGATAGTTTTCGCGGTCCGGACCGATGCGCTTGCTGAGCACGCCGTATTGCAGCTCCACCTCGTCGCAATTGGTCAGGATGATCAGCGGCAGCACGCCGCCGATATTGCGTTCGCCGCGCGCCCAGAAGGTCGCCGGCTTCATGACGATCTCTTCGGACGGGTCGCACTGGCTGATATAGGCATAGGCGGCGAATTTCGGCTCGCGGAACATGTCCATGACGCCGTGATAGCAGATGCGGTCGCCGGAGCCGAAATCCTTGTGGGTGTTGTAATCGAACATGCACCAGCCGATGGCGCCGGAGATATCCGGATCGCCATAGGCGGCGTTCAGAACGTCGAGGTGGCGGCGCACATGCTCGGCCTGGCGCTGCTCCTGGTCATAGATCTTCGTCGGGTGCATGTGGCCGTTGAACTCGGTGATGAGGTACGGCACCTTGCGGGACAGGCCGGTATTTTCCTCCTGGCCGCGCAATGCAGTGCGCGGGCGGTTGGCGCCCGGCAGTTCCTCGTTACCGAGGATGAAGTCGTTCATCGTATAGACGTCCTCGAGCAGCTCGCTCTCGGTGATATAACGCACGCCGCCGGTCTGGCGGGTGCTGTCGAGTTCACGGGCGAGCCGGTTGGTCTCGGCGTAGAAATCGTGATCATCCTGCGATTCGTTGATGCGCACACCCCAGATGATGATCGAGGGATGGTTCCAGTCGCGCTCTATCGTGCGGCGGACGTTCTCGATCGATTCCTTCTGCCAGTCGGCATCGCCGATATGCTGCCAGCCGGGGATCTCCTCGAAAACCAGCAGGCCGATCGCATCGCAGCGGTCGAGGAACCATTTCGATTGCGGATAATGCGAGGTGCGGACGATATTGCATTTCAGCACCGACTTCATGATGTCGGCGTCGCGCTCCTGGGCCGACCGGCCGGCGGCATAACCGACATAGGGGAAGGCCTGGTGGCGGTTGAGGCCGCGCAGTTTCAGCGGCTTGCCGTTTAAGAGGAAACCTTCCGGGGTGAATTCGGCGGTGCGGAAGCCGAAGCGGGTGGAGAGACGGTCGGAGCCGTGCTCGGTCCTCAGTTCGACGGTGACCTCGTAGAGCGTGGGATCGGTAATGTCCCAGAGGGCGATGCCGGTGAGACCGCCGAAGGAAAGCCTGGTGCGGTCGCCGATCGTTTCGGTTGCTGCGGTGGCGATCACCGCGCCGTCTGCCTGCTTCAACGTGGCGGTGACGGTCGCCGAGAAGCTGCGCTCCTCGGGATTGGCGATATCGACGCGGATGGTTGCCGACTTCTCCGAGGCGAGAACGTCTGTGGTTTCGATCTTGAGATTGCGAATCGAGACGGGGTCGGTGACTTTCAGCCAGACGTCGCGATAGATGCCGGCATAGGTGAGATAATCGATGCGGCCGCCAAACGGCGGGATGGCAGGGTTTTCGCTGCCGTCGATCTTGACGGTCACGAGGTTCTTCCCCTTGAGGAGCTTGCCGGTGAGGCGTGCCTCGAAGGGAGTGTAACCGTCCTTGTGGGCGATGATTTCTTCGCCGTTCAAATAGACAACGCTGTCTGCCATGGCGGCGTCGAAAACGAGCGAGACCTCGCGGCCCTCGAATTCAGGCAGCCAGCGCAGCACCTTCTGATAGGTGAAGGCGCGCTGATAGCTGGTCTCGTCGAAGTAGTTGAAGGGCAATTCGACGGCGGTATGGGGCAGGCTGACCGACCTGGCGGCATCGAAGTTTTCGAGCAGGCGCTGGCCGAAGCCCTCGTGGAAACTCCAGCCTTCGTTGAAGGAAACGACGGACCGCATCTCAGGCTCTCCCGGTCATGGCTTCGGGAGCGGCGCGGCGCCTTTCGGCGCGTGAAAATCGGGTCATCGGCTATTCCTCCGTGATGCAATAAGGTGCGAGCCAAATTAAAGAATTAGAGCATGATGTTGTCCGAAAACCGCTCACACTTTTCGGCATCATGCTCTGAAGCGAGTCACATCGAATCTCTTTCATGCGACGCGCTTTAGCTTTTTTCATGCCTGTCGTCATCCTGAACCGCTTCACGCTCGGCTACGAACATGCATCAGGCGGTCGAGCCCCAGCGCGCGGTGCAGGTGAGCGTGATGTTGTGCGGGCCTTCGATCTCGGCGTCATGGCGTTCGATCAATTCGACGACGGCATCGATGAAGGCGATGTGGTCGAGGCTCAGCGTGGTGAGGTCATTGCAATCCCAGGCGGCCATGGCGATGCCATCCTGGCCGACGATGGCAATATCGTCCGGCGTGTTTCTGCCGAGCACGCGGCGGGCGGCATCACGTGCGCCGATCGCCATGACGTCGTTGCCGCAGATGATGGCGTCGACCTTGTCACGGTGCAGCAGCAGCACCGCTTCCTTGAAGCCGGAATCATAGGAATAGTCGCCAAAGGCCTGCGCCTCGAAGGCCAGGCCGCGCTTAGCCAGCGCATCGGCAAACCACTTGCGCCTGAGCTTGTCGATCCAGCTTGAAGTGGTACCGGCGAGGTAGGCGAAGCGCTTCTTGCCGTCGCGGACAATCTTGTCGATGATCTCGTCGGCGGCCGCAGAGCCATCGATGCGGATGCTGGAGACATTCTCGTTTTCGAGCGGCTCGAAGGAGACGATGATCGGCTTGGTCGTGTGGAAGATATCGACGGCGTCCTGCATCGATACCATGTCGGAGAAGACGACGACGTGATCGACCTGATAGGTGGAGGCAAGACGCATCAGTTGCAGCCGGTCGGCGTGGTCGGCGCAGCAAAGAATGATCGGCAGCAATTGCCGTGCCTGTAGGCGGTGGACGAGAAGCTGCTGCTCCTCCGCCTCGCATGGGTTGCCGATCGCATTGACGACCAGGGCAACCAGACGCGAGCGCTGGTTGTTCAGCGAGCGGGCGATCGCATTCGGCTGGTAGCCATGTTCACGGGCGACGGCGAGGATGCGGTCCCGGGTGGCGCTGCCGATACGCGAATCCGGCGAGAAGGCGCGGGAAACGGTGGCGGAGGAGACGCCGGCGAGCTTTGCCAGTTCCTTCGAGGTGATCCGCCGTCTGTTCATTCCGCTCATCTTCAGCGCCTATCGGGCGGCGATCCTGACGGAAGCGCCGTCGGCCGCTGCCGATTCCTTAATTGCATCCCATAGCCTAGCGAATCTGAGGCCCATTTCAACGGAGCCGGAGTTTTCCATCTTTCCCTCGCGAATGGCGAGGAAATTCTTCATCGGATTGCCGAGAATCTCGGCCTCCTCGCGCGGCTCGGCTTTGCTGCCGACACTGATCTCGCGCCAGCCGCCCCAGGCGTCGATGCGTACGATCGCCTTCGAATAGAAGAAGGTGATGTAGGAAGCGCAGCCGGGAGGGCCTTCGCCAGCGGCGGTCAGTGTCGCCAGCGCGCCGTTCTTCAGCCGGGCGGAGACGGCGGTGGCGATATCCACCTGTCTGCCATGGTTGTTCATGTAGGCCGACACGCTGTCGAAATCTGAATTGGCCAGCAGGCAGACGGTGTTCATCATGTGGGCGCCGGTATCGAACATGAAGCCGCCGCCCGATATGGCAGGCTGCTGCTTCCAATGGCCGTGATAGTTGGACGACCAGCTTTCCCAGATCATGCCCGATATGGCGATCAGCGCGCCGAATTCGCCAGCGAGAGCTCGCCGGCGGGTGTCCAGTACCAGCGGCGACAGGCCGCCCTGGAAGGCGGTGACGATGGTGACGCCGCTTTTCCTCTGGGCGGCGATCAGCCTCTCGGCCTCGGCGACCGTCGTCACCATCGGTTTTTCCAGGAAGAGGTCGAGGCCGGCCTCGGCGACGGCGGTTGCCTGTTCGGCGTGGAAGGCATGCGGGGTGGAGACGTAGATAATGTCGAGTTCACCGCGGCACTCGGCGAGCATCGGGCGATAGTCCTCGAAGCTCTTTGGCTCGGATGTGCCGGCGGCGAGACAGACGTCGATCAGGCGCTGACGCGAAGCCGCCGTGGTGTCGGCGAGCGCTGCAAATTCGATCTCCGGCATCCTCACCCAGCTCTCGGCATACTCCGCCGCCTTCAAGCCGGCGCCAATGACGCCGAGGCGTAGTTTCTCAGACATGAAATTCCTCCTCGGATGCATTGTGCACACGATTACACAAGTAATGCAGTTATCGCAAGACTTATAATAGTCTGTAAAATCAATGAATTAACTTTTACGCTCGAGTCTTTTCAAAAACGCCTTGCGACTCATTGGAATACGTGTACATTTTCACAGCCGGTGCTGGAGGGCGCCGTGTGTCTGAAAGAGGGAGGATTTTTCGTTGAAGAAAACGGTTCTTGGTGGCCTGTGGGCCATTTTGCTCAGCGCGGTTTCGACCCTGGCGCAGGCTGAGACAATCCGAATTGCAAATCATGGTCAGGCCGGCATCGATGCGATGAAATCGACGGTCGAGCGGATCGAAAAGAAATATGGGGTGACCGTCGAGGTCATCGAATATCCGGCGCCCGACAAGGACTACCTGACCAAGCTGCTGACGGAGCTCGGCGCCGGCAACGCGCCCGACCTGTTCTCTATCCCGACGACGGCGGCCGTCGCCGACATGGTCGAAGCCGGCTACCTCACGCCTGTTACCAAGGCGTTCAAGGCCTGGGACGGCTATGCCAACCTCTATGACGTCGCCAAGGAGCTTGCCGTCAGCCCCGATGGCGAAACCTATGTGATGCCGTTCATGCTCGGTATCCAGGAAATCTATTACCGCAAGGACGTTCTCGAAAAGGCCGGTATTTCAACCGAACAGCCGAAGACCTGGCAGGAGCTTCTCGACCGCGCCGCCGAGATCAAGCAGAAGACCGGTGCCTACGGCCTGCTCTTCCCGGCCGGCGTCTCCTGGGGAAGCGGCGCTTTCGACGAAGGCTTCCAGCACCTGCTCGTCGGCTCGAAGACGCCGCAGCTGGTCGATGCCGACGGCAAGCTCGATCTCAATGGCGAAGGCATCAAGGATGTCTTCAACGTCTACAAGCAGCTGATCGATAAGGATCTGATGCCGACGCAGCCGCTGCTCGGACCGGAACCCTGGGTCGTGCCGAAGTACCAGATGTTCCCGGCCGGCAAGCTTGCCGCGACCACCTGCGGTTCCTGGTGCTACATTTTCGACTGGGGCCGCGAAAGCAAGAACCCGATCCCCGAGGTGACCAAGGTTGTGGGAACCTGGACGGTGCCGGGCCAGAGCAGTGGCCAGTATGTGCTCGCCAACCTCGCCGCGCCGTGGGCCGTCAATTCCAAGTCGGCCAATACCGAACTGGCAATCAAAGCGCTAATGGAGATCGGCTCGATCGAGACGCAGGTTTCCTATGCCGCCCGCATCGGCAACATTCCGGCCAGCAAGGATGCGGCCAAGAATGCCGACTTCCAGAAGCTGACGGAACTGGTTCCGATCCATGCAGCGGCCGGAAACGGCGTCTTCCTGAAGCAGGCCTCCGGTTTCGGCACGGTCTCTGAAGGTGTCGCGCGCGCCACCGAAGCATTGCTGCGCAAGGAAACCGATGCCGCCGGCGCCCAGAAGATCCTTGTCGACTACGTCAAGGAAACCCTCGGCGACGACATGGTCAAATAAGCTGGCCTTTTTACCTCGGGAGCGGGGACGCGGCGTCATCGCCCGCGTCTTCCCGCGTTCATTCGATAGACCGGTTCATACGACAAGGCCGGATTCACATGACAAGGTTTGTGAGCTTCCATGGCCCGAAACTCTCATGAAAGGCGCGCTGAGCGGCAATGGCTGCTGATCCTGCTGCCCTCGCTGGTGCTGCTTCTGGCCTTCGTCATCTACCCGGCTATCTATTCCATCTATCTGAGCTTCACCAACGAGGCGTTGACCGGGGCGGCAGCACTTCGGCCTCGCTTCGTCGGGCTCCGCAACTATACCAGGCTGTTCAA
Organism: Rhizobium sp. NZLR11; assembly: GCF_019685115.1. NCBI lineage: Bacteria > Pseudomonadati > Pseudomonadota > Alphaproteobacteria > Hyphomicrobiales > Rhizobiaceae > Rhizobium > Rhizobium sp. NZLR11. Next base: position 6,483 of record NZ_JABDWD010000004.1, read on the forward strand.
CGACGCGAAATTCTGGAACTCCCTGTTCGTCACCTTCGTCTTCGTCATTGGTTCCGCAGTGGTCGGCCAGTTTGCGCTCGGCCTGATTTCGGCAATCGCGTTGCGCCGGCCGATCCGTTTCCGGCGGGTGTTCTCGTCGATCATCCTGCTGCCGAATGCCGCCCCCGAAGTGGTCGCCGGCTTCATGTGGATATCGATGCTGGCGGGTGGCGACAATGCAACGCTCAGCCGCATCGTCAGCGTCTTCGGCATCACGCCGGCCGACTGGCTGCAGGTCTTCCCGCTTTCGATGATCATCATCGTCAACACCTGGCGCGGCATCGCCACGGCAATGATCCTGCTGACCGCGGGCCTCAGCACCATTCCGGCCGAAATCTACGAGGCGGCGCGCATGGACGGCGCCACGCCGTCGCAGATGTTCCGCCGCATTACCCTGCCGCTGATGATGCCGACGATCCTGCTCTACATGCTGATCTCGGCCGTTTCCACTATCGCCGTCTTCGGCCTCGTCTACGCGCTGACGCGCGGCGGACCCGGCGGCGCCACCGAGGTCGTCAGCATTTACATCTACAACCAGTCCTTCACGTCGTTCCAGCTGGGATATGGCGCCGCAGTCGCGGTCGTTGCGCTCGTCATCTCGCTGGTTCTCGGCATTGCCTATGTCCGGGCGATGAAAGTGGAGGTCTGACATGGCCGTCGTTTCCCCAAGCGAGACCGCCAACAAGGGCCGCTCCGACCTCATCGCCTATGCGACGCTGTCGCTGATCTCGATCTTCTGCGCCGTGCCCTTCTTCTGGGTACTGCTCGCCTCGCTCGACGGCAATGCGCAGCTCTTCCTGCATTGGCCGGAGCAATGGACGTTCGCCAACTACGTGAAGGTCTTCACCAAGGAGGATGGGGCGAAGTGGCTGTTCAATTCGCTCTTCGTGGTCGGCGGTGCGACGCTGCTCGTCATGGTGCTTTCCGGGCTCGGCGGTTATGCGCTGTCGCGCACCCGGGCCTGGTGGAAGCTGCCCTTCCTCTATGCGATCCTGCTCATCCGCGTGCTGCCCCCGACCGCACTCGTCGTGCCGCTCTACAAGTTCCTGCTGACGCTGAACAATGCGGAAGCGGCAGTCCTCAGGCCAATCTTCGGCAGCTATGCCCGCGACATCATGCGCTGGACCGGCTTCATCGACGGTTATCTCGGGCTGATCCTGGTGCTGGCGACGATGCAATTGCCGCTGGCGCTCTGGATCATGAAGACTTTCTTCGACGGCTTGCCGCGGGATTACGAGGAGGCGGCGCTAATGGACGGGGCAACACTGATCCAGCGTATCCGCCGGGTGCTGATCCCGCTGGCGCTGCCGGGGCTGGCTGCGGCCGGGCTGTTCGCTTTCATGTCGGCCTGGGGCGATTTTCTGCTGCCGCTGATCTTCCTGTCGTCGCCGGAGCTGCAGACGCTGCCGCTCGGTCTCTTCCGCGCCTTCCTGCGTATCAACGAGATCGACTACGGACTGCTGACGGCGCTGGCATTCATCTACCTGCTGCCTGCCGTCATCGCCTTCAGCTTTGCCCGGCGCTTCCTCGTCCAGACATTTTCGGGCGGCGTGAAGGGCTGAGATCCAGAAAGAGAAACGGATGATCAATCTCAGAAACGTTCGCAAATTCTACGGCGCGCTCGAGGTCATCAAAGGCGTCGACATCACCGTTGAGGACGGCGAATTCGCCGTCTTCGTCGGCCCCTCCGGCTGCGGCAAGTCGACGCTGCTGCGGATGATCGCCGGCCTCGAAGGCATCGACGAGGGCGACCTCATCCTTAACGGCAAGCGCATCAACGACGTGCCGCCCGACAAGCGCGGCATCGCCATGGTGTTCCAGTCCTATGCGCTCTATCCGCATATGAGCGTTGCCGAAAATATTGGCTTCTCGCTCAGCCTGAAGAAGGTATCGGAGGCGGAGATCCGCCGGCAGGTGGAGGGCGTCGCCGAGATCCTGCAACTCACCGACTATCTCGACCGGCGCCCGGCCGCCCTTTCCGGCGGCCAGCGCCAGCGCGTGGCGATCGGCCGCGCCATCATCAAGAAACCGGCGTTGATCCTGTTCGACGAGCCGCTGTCGAATCTCGATTCGGCGTTGCGCGTGCAGATGCGCGCCGAGCTGCAGCGGCTGCACCGCGAGCTGAAAGCAACCGTCGTCTACGTCACCCACGACCAGGTGGAGGCGATGACGATGGCGGACCGCATCGTCGTGCTGAACAAGGGCCTGGTGGCACAGGAGGGGGCGCCGATGTCACTCTACCATCAGCCGCAGAATGAATTCGTCGCGACCTTCATCGGCTCGCCGAAGATGAACGTCATTCCGGTCACGGCGACGCGGGCTTCGGCGGGTGTCCTGCATCTCGACAGCCCGATCGGGCTGTCGTTCGATCTTGCCGACACGGGTGGCGCGGTGCCGCAGGGCGAGGCCAGGCTCGGCATTCGGCCGGAGCATCTGAGGATTGCACCAGAGGGGCAGGGACATTTCACGGCCGATGTCGTCATCGTCGAGCGCTTGGGCGTCGAGACCTACATGACCGTCGGCTCGCCGCAGCAGCCGATCGTCGTGCGCGCCGAGGGCGATATCGCGGTGCGGCCGGGCGATCGCGTGTCGCTGGCAGCCGATCCTGCCGCTTGCCATCTGTTCGATTCCGCCGGCCGGGTCACCCGTTCGCCTTCCGTCTAAAAACAACACGAGGAATGCCATGACAATCAAGGTCACCATCTGGAACGAGGGGCGCCACGAGCAGCTCCACAGAGAAGTTCAGGAGATCTATCCCGATCGTATCGACGGCGCGATCGCCGCCGGCATCGCCCATACGGATTTCGAAATCCGACGCGGCACGCTGGATGATCCCGATGAAGGCCTGCCGGACAGTGTGCTCGATGATACCGACGTGCTGCTCTGGTGGGGGCACATGGCGCATGAGGAGGTGAGCGACGGGCTGATCGACCGCGTGCAGCAGCGCGTGCTGAAGGGCATGGGCCTGCTTGTGTTGCATTCCGGCCATCATTCCAAGCTGTTCCGCCGGCTGATGGGCACGAATGCCAACCTGTCCTGGCGCGAGACGCCTGATGGAGACCTGGAGCGTGTCTGGGTGGTCAATCCCTCACATCCGATCGCCGAGGGGCTGCCGCCCTATTTCGAGGTCAATGCCTCGGAGATGTATGGCGAGCCCTTCGACATTCCGCAGCCGGATGAACTGGTTTTCATCTCCTGGTATTCCGGCGGCGAGGTTTTTCGCAGCGGCTGCACCTTCCAGCGTGGGCGTGGGCGCATCTTCTTTTTCAGTCCCGGCCACGAGACTTATCCGATCTATCACGACAAGATCGTGCACAAGGTGATCTCGAACGGAATCCGCTGGGCGCAGCAGAAGCATCGCGACGGCCGAATCCTGGAAAACTGGCATCGTGCCGAGCCGCTGCACGGCAGGCCGGACGGGGTGAAGGCCTGATCTTATGCCATGGGCCGGCGCCGGCAGGGCGCCGGTGCCTACGGATATTGGGCGCCGTTGGTCTTCGTGTAGATCGAATAGACCGAGCGTGTCGCGGTGATGAAGAGCCGGTTTTTCTTGGGGCCGCCGAAGGTGAGGTTGGACACAGTCTGCGGCACCCTGATCTTGCCGAGCAGCGCACCATCGGGCGAAAAGCAGTGCACGCCGTCGCCGGCACTCGTCCACAGATTGCCGCTGAGATCGAAACGGAAGCCGTCGGGATGGCCGGCTTCGATGCTGCAGAAATAGCGGCTATTGGCGACCTTCCTGCCGTCAATGACGTCGAAAACTCTTACATGGCACGGCACTTCATGTTTTGCCGAACCGGAATCGGCAATATAGAGCTTCGTCTCGTCGGGCGAGAAGGCAAGGCCGTTCGGCTGGATGAAGTCCTCGACGACAGCCTCGATCGCGCCGCTTGCCGGGTCGATCCGGTAGACGTTGCGGGTTGGCTGCTCGGGCTCGCCCTTATGGCCCTCGTAGTCCGACAGGATGCCGTAGGTCGGGTCGGTGAACCAGACGCCGCCATCGGAATGCACGACGACGTCGTTCGGCGAGTTCAGCCGCCTGCCCTTGTAGCTGTCGGCGAGAACGGTGATGCTGCCGTCCGTCTCGGTGCGGGTGACGCGGCGGCGGCCATGTTCGCAGGAGACCAGCCGGCCCTGCCGGTCGCGGGTATTGCCGTTGACGTAGTTGGAGGGCGAGCGGAAGACCGAGACTGTCCCATCCGGTGTCCAGCGCATCATGCGTTCGTTCGGGATATCGCTCCACAGAAGGCAGTTGAGGTCGGAAAACCAGACCGGGCCTTCCGTCCAGCGGCAGCCGGAATAAAGCTCCTCGAGCGCGGCGCTGCCGATGACCAGAGCGCCGAAACGTTCATCGCGAATGTCGTAAAGCGGATTGTCGGCCACGCCGGTTTCCTCCTGAATGCTGTCGCCTTCTTCCTAGCTACAAACGCGGGCAGGTGCCAGAGCCCGCCAATTGAAATGCCGAGCGCTTGCTTCTTTAAAGCGCCGCGACCGGATGCGGCGAGCCGTCATAAGCACCCCAGATCGACTGGTCGAAGCAGATGACCGAGCCGGTCATCAGGCCGGATTCGGCCGATGACAGATAGGCGCAGGCGCGCGCCACCTCATGCGGGTCGACGAGGCGGCCGAAGGGCTGGCTTGCTGCCGCCTTCTCCAGCCAGTCGGCGGGCGCGTGGTGAAATTCGCGCTGGATCCGATCCTCACCCTCGGAAGCCATCCAGCCGATATTAAGGCCGTTGACGCGGATACGGTTGCGCAGCAGCGCATAGGCGGTGTTCTTCGTCAGCGTTTCCAGCGCGCCCTTGGAGGCGCAATAGGCGGCGATGAAGGGCTGGCCCGCCTTGGCCGACATCGAGCCGATATTGACGATGGTGCCCTCGATCTTTTCGCGACGCATGACCTTCACCGCTTCCTGCATCAGGAAAAACGGCGCACGCACATTGACCGCGAACATGGCGTCGAAGAGTTCAGGGCTGGTATCGAGAATAGTGCCGCGGTCGGTGATGGCGGCGGCATTGACCAGCGCGTCGACACGGCCGAAGGCCTCATCGCAGGCACGCACGACATTCTGCGCATCCTCGACCTTGCCGAGATCAGCTCCGACGTAGAGGACCCTCACGCCCGTCGCAGCCGAAATCTCTGCGGCCTTCGCCGTGCCCTTGGCTTCGTTGCGGCCGCAAATGACGATGCCTTCCGCGCCGCGTTCGGCGAACAGACGGGCGATGGTCGCGCCCAACCCTTGCGTGCCGCCGGTGACGATAGCGATCTTGCCGTCGAGGCGGCCGTGATCCGTGCTCATGTGGTTCCTCCTTGGTGATGATATGCGAATGGCCTTCCGCGGGTGCGGGAGGCTCATATGTCAATGCGGATGAGCGGCTTTCAATTCCTTAGTCAGCTCAGCTTCTTCTGCGCTTGCTCGGCAAGTGCTGCCATAAAGGTTTGGTCGCTCCAGCCTTCCCCCAATGCCTCATGCATCAGCTGCGCCTGCGTTTTCGGCGCCAGGCCGCCGAGCGGCGGGTCGCGGTCGAGATTGGTCGGGAAGGAATAACCTTCGGCGCAGGCAGCGACGGCGTTGGTGATCTCATCGGGCGAAAGCCTGCCCTGCAAGGTCTTCAAGGCGGGAAAGAGCTTGGCGCTCATCCTCTGGCGGTTGACGGTTTCCATTGCCCGGCCGAAGGCGGAGGAGACCTGCAGCAGGTTGGCGACACGCTTGATGTCGGCGGAACGATTGGTGCCGGCAGCGTGGAAGAGGGCGGGGTTGAAGAAGACGACGTCGCCTTTTTCGAGCGGCAGCTGGACATGGTTGACCTCGAAATAATCCCGGAACTCTTGCCGCTTGAGGGCGAGATAGCCGGGCACATAGGTCTGGCTGTGCGGCAGAAACAGCGTCGGGCCGCTTTCGAGCGGCATGTCGCAATGGGCGACCGCGCCCTGGAGCGTCAGCACCGGCGAGAGCCGGTGTACATGCGCCGGAAACTGTTCGATCACCCCGGACGACTGGAAGCCGAGATGGTAGTCGCGATGCGCCGATTGGGCCGCGCCGCCCGGATTGACGCGGTTGACCTGCGCCGTCATCTGGTAGCTCGGGCCGAGCCAGGCTTCGCTTGTCAGTGCGACGATGGCATTGCCGTAATATTCGGCGAAATTCGCGGGATCGGCGAGGCAATGTTTCTCCAGCGAATTCCAGATGCGGTCGTTGGCGCCGGGCTTGGCGAAGTGATCGCCGCCGCCGGTCGAGCTGCGGTGCTGGTCCGCGATGATTTGGTCGAAGATGGTGCTGGCGCGGTCGATAATGCCGGTATCCTCGTAAGCATGCTTGAAGACGGCGACACCGGGACCCTCGCCAAAGGCCTCGCAGATCTCCGCCAGGACGGCGCGCCGGCCTTCCGGCGTTGCGACGGCCGCCATCACCTTGCGGCTGTCGTAGATCAGTACGTTTTTTTCGATCGCAGACGCCGTGGGGTAGTCGGCAAGCGCGGTGGTCTTTTCCGCCAGGCGGCGAAAATCGTCGAGATCGCAGCTGTCTTCGCTCAGCCAGACGCGGTCGGCGCGCAATTTCTGCGGGTTGTCGGTTTTCATAATGGCTCCTCCTCTTTCGATGAAGGCACTATACGCTGCGATGCCGGGTGATATAGATCAGCAATCCATCAAAAAACCATCAAGCGGATTCTATGGCCCACCTCTTCCTCGTCAAGGATATCGCCTTCCAGGCGGGGCTCAGCACCGCGACCGTCGACCGGGTGCTAAACGGCAGGCCGGGTGTGCGCCAACAGACGGCAATGCGAGTGAAGGCGGCGATCGCGGAGCTGGAGAAGCAGCAGGCGGGGGCGATGGGCAGCGGCCGTATGCTGGCCATCGATATCGTCATGGAGACTCCCCAGCGTTTCAGCGATGCGGTGCGCGCCGCCTTCGAGGCGGAGATAGCGGCCTTCCTGCCCGGCGTCTTTCGTTGCCGGTTCCACTTCGCCGAGGTGATGAAGCCGGCCGAGATGGCGCAGTTTGTCGATCGCATCCGGCTGCGCGGCACTGATGGTATCGTGCTCAAGGCGCCCGATGTCGCCGAGGTGGCTGCCGCCGTCGCGCGGGTGGATGCGGCCGGCATTCCGGTGGTGACGCTGGTGACCGACCTGCCCAACTCGGCGCGCATCGCCTATGCCGGCGCCGACAACCGGGCGGCCGGAGAGACCGCCGCCTATCTGATCGGCGAATTTCTCGGGACAAAAAGCGGCAAGGTGCTGGTGACGCTGTCCAGTGGACGCTTCCGCGGCGAAGAGGAGCGGGAAATCGGCTTTCGCCGCGTCCTCCGTGCTCATTATTCCGGCATCGGCATCACCGAAATCAGCGAGGGCCATGGCACCGATGCGGTGACGGGAACGCTCGCGGCGGCAGCTCTTGCGGCCGATCCCACGATTAACGCCGTCTATTCGATCGGCGGCGGCAACCGGGCGGTGCTGGCGGCCTTCGATGCGGCCGAGCGCCCGGTCTGCGTCTTCGTCGCCCACGATCTCGATGCTGATAATCGTGCGCTGCTTGCCGCGCGCCGGATCGGCTTCGTTTTGCATCATGATCTCAGAACCGATGCGCGTTCGGCTTTCAGGGCGATCATGAGCCGGGCGGCTTCACCGCGGCGGGCGGTCCCGGCCTCGCTTTCCTCCGTTGAAATCGTCACACCCTACAATATGCCCGCGGACGATTGAGGCAATTGGCTTCCTTCCATGCCGAAATCGGACTACAGCTTGGACGAGAGTGAAGGTGAGCTGCATGGATTATAGCGACGTCAGCACGATTGCAGCCTGGGTCACGGAGCAAGGACTGAAGGGTGCTTCGGAAGCCGAGCTCATGACCGGTTTCTGCTCGGCTTGCCGCAATGCCGGGCTGCCGCTCGACCGCGGCCTGGCACTAATGGATACGCTGCACCCTGTGCACGAGGGCCGGGCCTTCCGTTGGGACAGCGAGGAGGAAATCGAGACGGAGTTCGAATACGGCCCGACGAGCTCCGGGGAAGCCGCGGCGAACTGGCAGAGTTCGGCCTTCTATCATCTTTGGTCCAACAATGAACGGGAGATACGCCGGCGTCTCGGCTTCGGCGATCCGATCGATTTCACCATGCTCGACAAGATCGCCGAAGCCGGGCACACGGATTTCGTGGCGATGGTGCATCGTTTCAGCGAGGCCGGCACGATCGGCGAAATGGATTGTTTCTTCTCGCATTTCGCGACCAAACATCCGGAGGGCTTTTCCGATCACGACCTCGCCATCCTGCGCAAGCTCGTGCCGGTGCTGGGGCTGGCGATCAAGTGTATCGGGCTCGGGCGCATCGCCCGCACCATCGCCGAAGTCTATCTCGGCGAGGACGCGGCGCGCCAGGTGATGGAAGGCAAGATCAGCCGCGGCAAATCGGAGCGGATTTCGGCCGCACTCTGGTTTTCGGATCTTCTGAACTACACCAAGATCTCCGACAGCGTGCCGCCTGAGGAGATCATCCCGCTGCTCAACGACTATAGCGAGGCGGTAATTACAGCCATACACGAATCCGGCGGCAACGTGCTGAAGCTGATCGGCGACGGTGTGCTGGCGATCTTCAAGGGCGAGGTGCCGGCGGAGACCTGCCGTGCGGCGCTCAACGCCGAAGCGCTTCTGCGAGAAAAACTCGCCAAGTTGAATGGCGAACGCAAGGCCGGCGACCGGCCGACGACAGATGTCTATATCGGCCTGCATATCGGCGACGTCTTTTACGGCAATATCGGCAGCCAGGACCGGCTGGATTTCACGGTCATCGGCCCTGCGGTCAACGAAGTCAGCCGCATCGCCTCGATCTGCCGCTCGGTCGATCTCAATGTGCTGATGTCCTCCGATTTCGCCTCGGCGATCCCGGAGGAGGAGCGCGCTGCACTCGCCTGCATCGGGCGTTACGCACTGCGTGGCGTGCAGCGCGCCCAGCAGCTCTATACGCTCGAAAGCGCCCGGCTGAACGGCTGATCTTCACAGGGTCGGGCGAGGGCTATCGCAGCAGACCCTGGCCGCCGTCGATCCAGATCGGCGTCCCGGTGATGTGTCGGGCGCGGTCCGAGGCGAGGAAGAGAATGGTTTCGGCGACATCCTCGCTCTTGCCGGCTCTGCCGCCGGCGATCGGGATATCCCCTTGCGGCCAGATGACCGGAACCTCCGTCTCCTCGCGATGGCGGCTATTTGTGTTGGCGCCGATATTGGTCTCGATCTCGCCGGGGCAGACGGCATTGACGCGGATGCCGTGCCGGCCGAGTTCGAGGGCGAGCTGCTGAACCATGGCAACCTGGCCGGCCTTGGTTGCGGTGTAGGCGGTAGCGCCCGGCGTGGTGAATGTCCGGGTGCCGTTGATCGAGGAGACGACGATGATCGAACCGCCGCGGCGCTTCAGGTGAGGCACCGTCAGATGCAAGGTCAGATAGGTGCCGCGCAGATTGACGGCGATGGTCTTGTCCCATTCATCCGGCTTCAGATCGTCGATTGGCGCCCAGACGCCGTTGATCCCGGCGTTGGCGACAACGATGTCGAGGCCATGGAAGGTATCGGTCAACCGCGCCACGGCGCTCCGCATTTGAGCCTCGTCACTGGTATCGGCCGTCAGCGCGATCGACCCGCCGCCGGCGGCCTTGATCTCGGCGCAGGTCTTTTCGACCTCGTCGGCCGTGCGGCTCAGCACGGCGATCTTTGCTCCCTCGGCGGCGAGCCTCAGCGCGGCCGCCTTGCCGATGCCGGAACCGGCGCCCGTCACCAACGCGATCTTATCCTTCAGCTCCATGGGCGGCTCTCCTTGCCGTTTGACCGTAAGCCAATGTTCGGCACCACTGTTGGTTCCGGCGGAGAGTGCCTCGAGGGAGCTATCTGAGGAGGCCGTGTCTCAACGCCCATTTCTCCGGCCCGTGGACGGCGGCAAAGAGTAGACCGGCAAGGAAGGTGAAGTGATCGATGAAAAAGCCGAACTCGGCCTGGTTCTGCTGCCAATGAGATGGACCGTGGAAAGCGAAGGCGAGGAAGATCACATAGATCCCTGCCAGCAGGCTCGCCTCGGTGAAGAAGGCCCCGGATATGAAGGCCAGCGCCAGCGCGATCTCGAAGAAGGCTGCGACCCAGGCAAGGAATGTCGCCATCGGAAAACCGGCAGCAGAGATGTAACCCGCCGTCGCACCGATGTCGGCGAACTTGAAGCCGGCGGCCATGAAGAAGATGAAGCTGAAAATGATGCGGGCGACGATGATTGCGATTGCTCTGGCCATCGTAAGATCTCCTGTTTGAGTTTCCACCATGACGGACGAGACGACCGATTTGCTACACGGCAAATAAAAAAGGCTGCTCGCGCGGCCAGCCTCTAACTCAAATGTGGAATGCTTACAGTCGCAAACATACCGTTGCAAAGACCACGCGCAAAACTAGGAGTTTCGGGGATATTTGCGATAGAGTTCACCCCAGGCAGTTTCCTCCGATGGTTATTATTCCACACGAAAGCAGTTGTTCGAGTTTCGCATTGCAACGGTGAACTAAAGGACTACCCGATGCACGCTAGAAATTTGGTCGGTATCTGGATCATCGATTCGTTTCAAATTGAGGACTGCGCAACAGGCCAGCGAACGCATCCTTGGGGCGAGCGCCCGTCTGGAATGGTGATGTTCAGTCCCGAAGGCCGCATGTCCGCCCTGATCACACCTGGTGGTCGATCACGCCCAAAGACCGAAGCCGATGAGGCAGCAGCTTTCCGTTCGATGCTGGCTTACTCGGGTCGATACAGGGTCGAGCCGCCCAACCGGCTCGTTACCACCGTCGACATCGCGTGGTTTGAGCCTTGGGTCGGGAGCGAGCAAGTCAGATACTTGGACTTTTCGGGCGACAACCTGACACTGACAAGTGCACCTCTGAGTATGCCTCAACAGGATGCGGCGATGTTCGCTGTTGTGACTTGGAGGCGAGAACTGGCTCGGCAAAGCGACTGAATTCAAAGGCGCCGCAAAAAAAGACATTGTGCGACAGTTCAATGCGAAATGCGCTCTCACCACTCGGCGAAGCTGCCATCGGCGTGGCGCCAGATGGGATTGCGCCAGCGATGACCCTCCTTGGCACGTTCGATGACATAGGCCTCGTCGACCTCGATGCCGAGACCGGGGCCCTGAGGGATCGAGACGAAACCATCGGCATACTGGAACACCTCCTTGTTGGAGATGTAGTCGAGAATGTCGTTGCCCTTATTGTAGTGGATGCCCAGGCTCTGTTCCTGGATGAAGGCATTGTAGCTGACGGCATCGACCTGCAGGCAGGCGGCGAGCGCGATCGGACCCAACGGGCAATGCGGCGCCAGCGCCACGTCATAGGCTTCGGCCATCGCCGCGATCTTGCGGCATTCGGTTATGCCGCCGGCATGCGAAAGATCCGGCTGGATGATATCGACATAGCCGTCCGAAAGAACCTGCTTGAAGTCCCAGCGCGAAAAGAGGCGTTCGCCGAGCGCGATCGGCGTCGAGGTATGGTTGACGATATCGCGCAGGGCTTCCTTGTTTTCGGAAAGCACCGGCTCCTCGATAAACATCAGCTTGTAGGGATCGAGTTCCTTGGCGAGAACCTTGGCCATCGGCTTGTGCACGCGGCCATGGAAATCGACGCCAATGCCGATATGCGGGCCGATTGCCTCGCGGATGGCGGCGATGGTTTCGACCGCCTTTTCCACCTTCTCGTTGGTGTCGACGATCTGCATTTCTTCGCAGCCATTGAGCTTGATCGCCTTGAAGCCGCGGGCGACCACCTCCCTGGCATTGTTGGCGACATCCGCGGGACGGTCGCCGCCGATCCAGGAATAGACCTTGATCCGATCGCGCAGCTGGCCGCCAAGCAGGGAATGGATCGGCTGGCCGAGTGCCTTGCCCTTGATATCCCACAGCGCCTGGTCGATGCCCGAGATCGCGCTCATGTGAACAGCGCCGCCGCGATAGAAGCCGCCGCGATACATCACGGTCCAGTGGTCCTCGATCAGGAAGGGATCCTTGCCGATCAGATAGTCTTCCAGTTCGTGGACGGCAGCCTGAACGGTCAGCGCGCGGCCTTCGACGACCGGTTCACCCCAGCCGACGATGCCTTCGTCGGTTTCGACCTTCAAAAACAGCCAGCGCGGCGGAACGATATAGGTGGTGAGTTTGGTGATCTTCATCGCGTTCTTCAGTCTCTTCTTAGGTTTGCGATCAGCGGCACTTCCGCAGGTTTCCGGTGATCCATCATTTCGTTCTGCCGATCGCCTTTTCGGCGGCGGCAAGGTCGCGCACCGCAAGATCGAGCATGCGGTTGGCGCAGTCGCGGGCGCCAGCCTTGTCGCGCATGCGGAGGGCCTCGACCAACTGGCCGTGAACGAGCACCGCATCCTCGCGATTCTCGACGCCGATGTTGGAGGCATGCAGCGCATATTTCAGCGCCGCATGGATGGCGCTCGACAGGCGGCGGAAGACCTGGTTGTGACTGGCGGTCAGCAGCACCGTGTGGAACATGACGTCGGCATCGGTGAAGCCTTCCGGGTCATGGGCGCTGTCACGCATCTGCCGCCAGGCATTGTCGAGATCGGCGATCTCCTGGGCGCTGGCGCGCTCGGCGGCATATTCGGCTGCTGCCGGCTCGATGGTGCGGCGGGCTTCGAGAATGCAGCCGAGCAGGTCGAAGTCCTTGATGTAGGGTCCCATCCATTCCAGCACGTCGGCGTCGAGGATATTCCAGTCGTCCTTGTCGCAGACGGTGGTTCCGACCCTTGGTTTACCGCGGACCAGCCCCTTTGATTCCAGCACTTTCAGCGATTCGCGAATGACAGTGCGGCTGACGCCGTAGAGTTCGCAGAGGTCGTTCTCGCGGGGCAGCGGCGCGCCCGAGGGATAGCGGTCCGCACAGATATCCTGAGCGATTGCCGCCGTGACGTTGCGGCGGACGCGCGGGCGCTTCTCAATACCAGGGCTTTCGGCCTCGCCCTGTCGCTCGATTGTTTCCAACTCACCTCTCCGCTCTATCTCTGGCGCTAGGCAATCGAACCTCATTATCCGAATTCGATCCGCTATGCGACGCTCCTCCAGGCCCTCGTACATAATCCTATTATTCCAATCATCATACATTGGCAATTGACTGGTATGATGATTTGTCATAATTCATTGGACGCTGCCTGGGAGGCAGTTGCTCGGTTTTAAGAGTTCAGGGAGAGAGAAATGCGCTCGTTCAAAGCAGCCATCCTGGCTGGCACTTTCGCCATTCTGGCCGCCGGCTCGGCATTTTCGGCAGACGTCAAGATAGGGTTCATCGTCAAGCAGCCCGAAGAGCCGTGGTTCCAGGACGAATGGAAATTCGCCGACCAGGCCGCCAAGGAAAAAGGCTTCACCGTCGTCAAGATCGGCGCCGAAGACGGCGAGAAGGTCCAGTCGGCGATCGACAATCTTGGCGCTCAAGGTGCGCAGGGCTTCATCATCTGCACGCCCGACGTCAAGCTCGGCCCCGGCATCGTCGCCAAGGCCGAAGCCAATCAGCTGAAACTGATGACGGTCGACGACCGCCTCGTCAGCGCCGACGGCAAGCCGCTGGAAGACGTGCCGCATATGGGCATCTCCGCTACGAAAATCGGCGAGACCGTCGGCCAGGCGATCGTCGACGAGATCAAGAAGCGCGGCTGGGACATGAAGAATGTCGGCGCGGTCCGGGTCTCCTACGACCAGCTGCCGACCGCCGTTGACCGCGTCGAAGGCGCGATCGCGGTGCTGAAGTCGGCCGGTTTCCCGGCTGAGAACATCTATGACGCGCCACAGGCGAAGACGGACACGGAAGCGGCACTCAATGCGGCGACCACCGTTCTCAACAAACATGCCGAGGTCAAATACTGGGTCGCCTTCGGTCTCAACGACGAAGCCGTCCTCGGCGCCGTCCGCGCTTCGGAATCGGTCGGCATTCCGGCGGCCAACGTCATCGGCGTCGGCATCGGCGGTGCGGAATCGGCGATCAACGAGTTCAAGAAGCCGGCGGCCACGGGCTTTTTCGGCACGGTCATCATCTCGCCGAAGCGTCATGGCTACGAGACGGCGCTGAACATGTACGACTGGATCGCCAACGACAAAGAGCCGGCAAAGCTGACGCTCACTTCCGGTTCGCTGGCGCTGCGTGGCGATTACGAAAAGGTCCGCAAGGATCTTGGCATCGAGTGATCATCCCAGGATGATATGTCCGGCGGCCGCTCAGCGTGCCGTCGGATCCTTCTCGGCGGAGCGGCGATGGCTTTCCTCGAATTCAACAATATCTCCAAGGGTTATCCCGGCGTGCAGGCGCTGGCGAATGTTTCCTTCTCTGTCGAGAAGGGCGCCGTTCACGGACTGATGGGCGAGAACGGTGCCGGTAAATCGACGCTGATCCGCGTCCTATCCGGCGATCAGGCCGCCGATGATGGCCGCGTCCTGATCGACGGCGAGGAGCAGAAATATGGCTCCGTTCGCGACGCTTTCCATGCCGGCGTCATCGTCATCCATCAGGAACTGCAGCTCGTTCCGGAGTTGACGGTCGCCGAAAATCTCTGGCTCGGGCGCTTTCCGGCCAAGGGCGGCATCATCCATTCGAAGACGCTGATCGAGACGGTGCGCTCGAAGCTCGAGGAGATCGGCATCGATGTCGATCCGTCGGCCAAGGTCGCCTCGCTTTCGATCGGCGCCCGGCAGATGGTCGAGATCGCCAAGGCCGTCATGCTCGACGCACGGGTGATCGCGCTTGATGAGCCGACCTCCTCGCTTTCCTCGCGCGAGAGCGAGATCCTGTTTTCGCTGATCGACAGGCTGAAGGCGAAGGGAACGGTCATTCTCTACGTCTCGCACCGTCTCGACGAGATCTTCAGGCTTTGCGACAGCCTGACGGTGTTGCGCGACGGCAAGCTCGCCGCCCACCATCCGGACATCGCTGAAACGACGCGCGAGCAGATCATTTCGGAAATGGTCGGACGCGAGATCAGCAATGTCTGGGGATGGCGCGAACGCGCGCTCGGCGACATCAGGCTCCAGGTCAAGAACCTGTCGGGGCCGAGGTTGCGCAACCCGATCAGTTTCTCCGTCCGCCAGGGCGAGATCGTCGGTTTCTTCGGCCTGATCGGTGCCGGCCGCAGCGAGATGGCGCGGCTGCTCTACGGCGCCGATAGCAGGCATCAGGGTCAGGTCGCGATCGATGGCGTTGCCGTCTCGCCGAACAATCCGAAGGCGGCGATCAACGCCGGGATGGTGCTTTGCCCCGAGGACCGCAAATTCGACGGCATTGTCCAGGGACGATCGATCGAAGAGAATATCGCGATTTCGTCGCGCCGGCATTTTTCGCCCTTCGGAATTCTGAGCCCGAGACAGGAAGCGGCGCTGGCGGATCGGTTCATTGCCCGACTTCGGGTACGAACGCCGTCGCGCAAACAGGACATCATCAATCTCTCCGGAGGCAATCAGCAGAAGGTCATTCTCGGGCGCTGGCTGTCCGAGCAGGGGATCAAGGTCCTCGTCATTGACGAGCCGACGCGCGGCATCGATGTCGGGGCGAAATCGGAAATCTACGACATCCTTTACGAGCTTGCGGCCGGCGGCATGGCGATCGTGGTGATCTCCAGCGAGCTGCCTGAAGTCATGGGCATCTCTGATCGCATCATGGTGATGTGCCAGGGCAGAGTGGCGGCCAATGTTGCCCGACAGGATTTCGACGAGCGCGCCATTCTGACCGCCGCACTTCCGGACAAGAATGCGGCAGGCATCATTTAGGACCAGGAATACGGATAATGAATTCGTTGAAAAAAATTCTTCTCGGCGAGCAGGGACTGGTGGTGATTTTCGCTGCCGCCTTCGTCATCGTCTCGCTCTTCGTGCCGAATTTCCTGACCGAGCGAAACATGCTGGGGCTGCTGCAGTCGGTCGTCACGATCGGCATCGTCGCCTGCACGATGATGTTCTGCCTGGCGTCGCGCGATTTCGACCTTTCGGTCGGATCGATCGTCGCTTTCTCCGGCATGATCGCAGTGATGGTCTCGAACGCGACGGGCTCAATCCCTCTTGGTTTGTTCGCCGCCCTGCTTTGCGGCGCCGTCGTCGGCTTGGTCAACGGCATCATCATCGCCCGCTTTCGCATCAATGCGCTGATCACCACGCTGGCGACTATGCAGATCGTGCGCGGTCTGGCGCTGATCGCCTCGGACGGCCGCGCCGTCGGCATCAACGATCCTGCTTTCTACCAGCTTGCCCTATCGCGCTTCCTCACCGTGCCGACGCCGATCTGGATCATGCTGGTCCTTTTTCTGCTCTTCGGTTTCGTGCTCAATCGCACCGTCTTCGGCAAGAACACGCTGGCGATCGGCGGCAATCCAGAGGCCTCGCGGCTTGCCGGCGTCAATGTCGTCAACATGCGCATCTGGATCTTTGCGCTGCAGGGTCTCGTCTGCGGCATTGCCGGCATCCTGCTTGCTTCGCGCATCACCTCCGGCCAGCCGAATGCGGCGACGGGACTTGAGCTCTCGGTGATTTCGGCCTGTGTGCTTGGCGGCGTCTCGCTGGCCGGCGGCCGGGCGGCAATGAGTGGGGTCATCGTCGGCGTGCTGATCATGGGCATTGCTGAAAACGTTATGAATCTGCTGAATATCCAGGCATTCTATCAGTATGTCGTGCGCGGCCTGATCCTGCTGATCGCGGTGCTGCTCGACAATTTGAGATCTTCGGCTGCGGGGCGGCGTGGATGAGTGAAGGTAGAGCCGTGAGCGACATCGAACTGAGGCACGGTGATCTCGCCGTCAGGGTCAGCCCCCGGGGTGCCGCGGTCACCGCCGCGACGTTTCGAGGCATGCCCTTTCTCGTGGCCGCCGGCGGGCCGGATGGGACGATGGCGAATTTTGCGATGGTGCCGTTCGGCAATCGCGTCGAGGGCAACGCCATGTCCTTTGCCGGACGCGATTATGCCTTCGAGCCGAATACTTCCGATCCGCTCTACCGGCACGGCGACGGCTGGCTGAGCCTCTGGCAGCTTGAAGACTCCAGCCCGGAGCATGCGCAGTTTTCCTTTTCCCGCGCCGCCGACGGGGTTTCACCCTATGCCTATCTTACCCGGCAGGAGATCCGTCTCGCCGGCGATGCACTGGTGCTGACGCTGTCCGTCGAAAACCGCGGCGAAGCGGCTCTCCCCTTCGGGCTTGGTCAACATCCCTTTTTCGCACGGACGCCAAAGACGCGACTGACGATTGCGGCCGATCGCTATTGGAACGAGCGGCCGGACCATCTGCCTGAGATGCCCGGTCCTGTGCCCGGCTATTTCGATTTCGGATCCGAAAAGCTGTTGCCGCAGAGATGGATGAACAATGCCTTCGAGGGTTGGAATGGGCAGGCGGCAATCGCCTGGCCGGAGCTTGGAATTCAGGCGGCGCTGGAAGCCGACGGCGCGCTCGATCGCTTCATGCTGTATATGCCGGTCGACCGGAGCGACTTCTTCTGCCTCGAGCCGATGAGCCACCTGCCGAACGGCCACCATCTGCCGGATTTGGGTGGGCTGACGCCGCTTGCGCCGGGGGAGGTTCTTGCCGGCGGGGTAACGATCCTGATGTCGGCGCTGCCGGTTCAATCGGAGGGGAGATAGATGGGCAGCCGCCTGCAGGGGAAGCACATCCTGATAACAGGAGCCGCGCAGGGTATCGGTCTTGCGATTGCAAAGGCTTTTATGCGGGAGGATGCCGCCGTCTTTCTCGTCGACCGCGACGCCGCACTGCTGGCGAAGACGGCGAAAGAGCTTAATAGCATCGGTGGGCGGCTTGGTTATCTGCCGGCCGACATTACCGATTCTGGAACGATCACGACATTGGTCGCTCAGGCGAATGAAGAGATCGGACAGCTGAATGCGCTCGTCAACAATGCCGGTGTCAATGTCTTTGCCGAACCGCTCGAGACGACCGACGAGGTATGGAACCGCTGCTTCGACATCAATCTGAAGGGCGCGTGGAACTGTTGCAAGGCGGTGCTGCCTGGCCTGATCGAACAGGGCGGCGGCGTCATCCTCAACATTGCTTCGACGCACGCTTTCACTATCATCCCGCACACATTTCCTTATCCGCTGGCAAAACACGCGCTGCTTGGAATGACGAAATCCCTGGGTCTCGAATATGCGGCCCGCAATATCCGGGTAAACGCGCTGGCGCCGGGCTATGTCTCGACGCAGAAAGTGATCGATTACTGGAACGGCTTCCCAGATCCTGAGGCGGCAAAGGCTGAGACGATGAGGCTGCATCCCAGCGGGCGCATCGCGACGCCAGAGGAGATCGCCTTGGCCGCCGTGTTCATGATCTCAGACGAGTGCCCGTTCATGAATGCCACCTGCCTGACGATCGACGGCGGTCTCAGCGTGCTGCAGCATCCAGCCTGAAAGCGCTTCGATTCCGGCTGATTTTTACAGGCCTGTCGTCTTCTCGCGATAGAGCATTATATTGCCCATCGGGAAGGCTATCTGATCTTCCGCAGACATGGAGCGGCGCCCTGCCGCTCCCTCGAAAGCACAATAGAAACAGGAGGACGGCATGCAGATCAATCGCACGGCTTCGGCTCATTGGACCGGTGGCCTCAAAGACGGCAAAGGCCTGATCTCGACGCAGAGCGGCGCCCTGAAGGACTATCCCTACGGCTTTGCCAGCCGCTTCGAAGGCATTGCCGGCACCAACCCGGAAGAGCTGATAGGTGCTGCCCATGCCGGCTGCTTCACCATGGCGCTGTCATTGATCCTCGGCGAAGCCGGTTTTACCGCCGAGCATATGGAAACCTCCGCCAAGGTGACGCTCGAAAGCGTCGAAGGCGGCTTTGCCATTACCGCCATCCACCTTTCGCTCACCGGTCGTATTCCCGGCGCCGATGAGGCGACCTTCACCGAACTTGCCAACAAGGCGAAGGCCGGCTGCCCGGTTTCCAAGGCGCTCGCCTCCGTTCCGATCACGCTCGACGTCAAGCTCGGCTAATTTCCGTTGCCGTTGACGAGGTGCCGCGCGCGTTTGGCGTCGCGGCATTTTTCTATTGCGTTCGATAATAACGTTCGACCGCTCCAGGAAATCCTCACATCTACCAGAAGGACGCGCATTGGCATGGTGCAGCCTGTGTGTTGACAAATGATGCCTGATATTTTACGATTGACGAAATTCAAAAATCGTCAGTCGTAATTCGAGCATCGAAACCATGGACGACATTACGGAAAATACACTGGACGTCACCCGGCAGGAGAATGTTACCCGCATTCTCGATGCGGCCGAGCGGCTGTTCCGCCACTATGGCTACAGCAAGACGACGGTGGCTGACATTGCCCGCGATCTTGGCATGTCGCCGGCCAATGTCTATCGTTTCTTCGCCTCGAAGGTGGAAATCCACCAGGCGATCTGCGGGCGTATGCTCGCCACCTGCTATCAGCTCGCCTACGACGTCCGCCACCTTCCGATCAGCGCCAGTGAACGATTGCGCCGCTATGTCGAGACTCAGCACCAGTGGACGTTGGATACGATGCTCGATGAGACGAAGGTTCATGAGATGATCGTCGTCGCGATCGAGCGCGACTGGCACGTCATCGAAAAACATATCGATCGCATTCATGACATCATCGCCGAAATTATCGCCGAAGGCATTGCAGCCGGCGAGTTCGCCGAGCAGGACCCCGTCGCCGCCTCGCGTTGCTTCGGCGCGGCGACGAACACGCTCTGCCATCCGCAAATGGTGGCGCAATGTCTCTCCAAGACGAACCGCGCGAGCATCGACGAACTGATCGACTACGTGATCAGGGCGCTGAAGAAATAACGGACGGCAGCCGCCGCCGACCCCCCAAAACGATCCAGGAGTGCGGAAGATGTTTTCGCTCAAGACCCTTAGCCATCGCATGCCGTCCGTCGCCCGCCTTGTGCTTGTCGGCGCCATCGGCATCGGTGTTTCCGCCTGCTCGGAAGAAAAGGCTGAGGTCAAGCAAGTCATCCGGCCGGTGAAGGTCGTCGAGATCGCCAAGGCCGGCGACACGCGCAAGCTCGACTATTCGGGCTCGGTCAAGGCGCGCACGGAGATGAACCTCGGGTTTCGCGTCGCGGGCAAGATCACCGAACGCCTCGTCGATATCGGCGACCGGGTGACGCCGGGCGACGTTCTCGCCCGCGTCGACGCCACCGATTACCAACTGGCGGTCAGAACGGCGGAAGCCAATCTTGCTTCGGCCGAAAGAGGCGTTGAAACCGCCGACCTCGCCAACAAACGCGCCGAGCAGCTTTTCGACAAGAGTGTCGCTCCGAAGTCGCAGGTCGAACAGGCCGCGCTCAGTCATGACCAGGCGATTTCGCAGCGCGATGCCGCCCTTTCCGCGCTCGACCAGGCGAAGAACCAGGTGAGCTACACCGAGCTCAAGGCCGGTCAGAACGGCATCGTCACATCAATCAATGCCGATACCGGTCAGGTCGTCGGTTCCGGCGCCGCCGTCGTCACCGTTGCCGTCGACGGCGAGAAGGAAGTGCAGATCGCGGTTCCGGAAAACGACATTGCCGAATTCAAGCCGGGCAAGACGGTCAAGGCAAGCTTCTGGGCCGATGCCAGACTGGTGCTCGACGGCAAGGTGCGGGAGGTGTCCGGCAGCGCCGACCAGCAGTCCCGCACCTTTGCTGTCCGGGTGAGCCTGCCGAACGATCCGCAGGTGTTGCTCGGCATGACGGCGACGATCGAGGCCGACGTCAGCAACGGCAACAGCTATGTCTCGATCCCGCTCAGCGCACTGGCTGAAAAGGACGGCAAGCAGATGGTCTGGACCGTCGACCGTGACACGGCGACCGTGCATGGCCGCGACATCAAGGTCGCCGATTTCACCGGCGACGGCGTGCATGTGACCGAAGGCCTCGATACCGGCGATCTCGTCGTTGCCGCCGGCACGCAGTTCATGAGCGAAAATCTGAAGGTGAAGGCGCCGGACCAGCAGTCGGCCCTGGCCACCACGGACCAGACCGTCCGCTGATCAGGTCATAAAAGGGAACGGAACCATGGACGCCACCACCGAAAAGCGACCCTTCAATCTGTCGCGCTGGGCGATCGGCCATCCGAGCATCGCCCGCTTCCTCTTCGGACTGATCATCATCACCGGCGTGCTCGGTCTGATGCGCATGGGCCAGCGCGAGGATCCCGAATTCACCTTCCGCGTCATGGTCGTTCAGGCGATCTGGCCGGGCGCTTCCATCCAGGAGATGGAAGATCAGGTCGTCAACAAGATCGAGCGCAAGCTACAGGAAACCCCGCATATCGACTGGGTCAAGTCCTATACGAGGGCGGGCAGTGCGATCATCACCCTGCAGGTCAAGGGTGACACCAATTCGCAACAGGTAGCGGATGCCTTCTACCAGGTGCGCAAGAAGGTCGGCGACATCTCCAGCGAGCTACCGCAGGGCCTGCTCGGCCCCTATTTCAACGACGAATTCGGCGACACCTTCATCACGCTGCATTCGATCAGCGGCGACGGCTATTCCTATCCGGAACTGAAGAAATTCGCGATCGAGGCGCGCGACATGCTGCTGACGACGCCGGGTGTCGAGAAGGCGGTCATCATCGGCGACCAGCCTGAGAAGATCTATATCGACGTCTCGTCCAAGGCGCTCGCCGAGCGCGGCCTGACGATCCTCGACCTGCAGAACGCCATCAACGGCCAGAACAATGTCGATCCGGCGGGCTCCGTCGATACCGGCCTGCGCTCGGTGCGCATCTCCGTCGAAGGCGACGTGAAGAAGGCGGCCGATATCCGCGAATTGCGCCTTCGCGCCGGCGGCCAAGTGACCCGGCTCGGCGATATCGCCACCGTCAGTTCCGGGCTCGAGGATCCCTATCAGCGCAAGTACCGTTTCAACGGCCATGACAGCGTCCAGGTCGGCGTCGTGATGGCCAAGGGCTTCAACGTCACCGATGTCGGCAAGGGCGTCGAGGCGACCTATCAGCGCTTCGAGGAGGCGCTGCCCTACGGCGTCGCGGTCGATCAGATCGCCAACCAGCCCGACGTGGTGACGGATGCGGTCAGCGAATTCATGCATGCGCTCGGCGAAGCCCTTGTCATCGTGCTTATTGTCTCGTTCCTGTCGATCGGCTGGCGCTCGGGCCTCGTCATCGCCATTGCCATTCCGCTGGTGCTCGCTGCCACCTTCGCGCTAATGTACGAACTCGGCATCGACCTGCAGCGCATCTCGCTCGGCGCGCTGATCATCGCGCTCGGCCTGCTCGTCGACGATGCGATGATCGTCGTCGAGATGATGGAGCGAAAGCTGGAGGAGGGGCTGGTCAAGATCGAAGCGGCAAGCTTCGCCTATTCCTCGACCGCTTTCCCGATGCTGACGGGTACGCTGATCACCACGGCCGGCTTCATTCCCGTCGGCTTCGCTGCATCGACTGCCGGCGAATATGTGCGTTCGCTGTTTTATGTCGTCGGCATCGCGCTGGTCACCTCGTGGTTCGTCGCCGTCTATTTCACGCCGTGGCTCGGCTACATGATCCTCAAGCAGCGCCATCACGCCGGCGAGCATCACGACGCGTTCGACACCGGCTTCTATCGCCGTCTGCGCGGCACGGTCGGCTGGGCGGTGCGCCACCGGGTCATCGTGCTGCTGCTGACGCTCGGCACCTTCGTCACCAGCCTCTGGGCCTTCCAGTTCATTCCGCAGAATTTCTTCCCGCAATCGTCGCGGCCGGAAATCCTTGTCGATCTGTGGCTGCCCGAGGGCACCAGCATCAAGGAAGTCGAGGTGCAGGCAAAGGCGCTCGAAGCCAAGATGATGGATGATCCCGACAAGAAGTTCATCGCCACCTATATCGGCGAAGGCGCGCCGCGCTTCTTCCTGCCGCTCGACCAGCAGTTGCGCAACCCGAACTTCGCCCAGCTCCTCGTCATGGCCAATGACGAACCGGCGCGTGAGCGGCTGATCGTCAAGCTGCGGGCGATTCTTGCAGAGGATTTCCCGGAGATTCGCGGCAAGGTCGATCGTCTCTTCCTCGGCCCGCCGACTGGCTGGCCGGTGCAGATGCGCGTCATGGGGCCGGACCGACAGGAAGTGCGAGCCATCGCCGATCAGGTAAAGGCGCGCTTCCAGGCCAATCCGATGCTCGGCGCCATTCATGACGACTGGCTGGAACAGGTGCCGGCAATGAAGCTGGTGATCGACCAGGACCGCGCCCGGGCCCTTGGCGTCACCTCGCAGCGGGTTCGCCAGATGCTGCAGACCGCCATGTCCGGTGCGGCACTCGACGATTTCCGCGACGGCGAGGAGACGGTCTCGATCGTCGCCCGTGAGCCGGATGCCAGCCGTTCGCTGCTGTCGGCGGTGAACTCGGTCTATGTGCCGACGGATTTCGGCGGCTTCGTGCCGGTCTCGCAGGTGGCCAAGGTCGTGCCGGTCATGGAGCAGGGCATCGAATGGCGGCGCAACCGCCTGCCGACGATCACCGTGCGGGCGACGTTGCCCGATGGCGTGCAGCCGAACGACGTGGTGATGAAGATGTATGCCGACATGAAGGACATGCGCGACAGCCTGCCGGCCGGCTACAATGTCGAAATCCAGGGCGGCGCCGAGGATGCGGCGGAAAGCCAGATGTCGATCGCCGCCAAGGCGCCGATCATGCTCGCCGTCATCATCGTGCTGCTGATGGTACAACTGCAGCACTTCGGCAAGGCGATGCTGGTGCTGGCGACCGGTCCGCTCGGGATTATCGGCGCGGCGGCCGCCTTGCTGATCAGCGGCGCGCCGTTCGGCTTCGTGGCGATCCTCGGTGTCATCGCGCTGCTCGGCATCATCATGCGCAACTCGATCATCCTGGTCGACCAGATCGACCAGGATATCAAGGCCGGCATGCACCGGCAGGAGGCGATCGTCGGTGCTGCCGTGCGGCGTTTCCGGCCGATCATGCTGACGGCGCTGACCGCCGTGCTCGCACTGATCCCGATCTCGCGCGGCGTCTTCTGGGGTCCGCTCGCCTACGCCATGATGGGCGGCATCCTGGTCGCGACCGTGCTTACGATTCTGGTTCTGCCTGCCGGTTACGCGCTTTTCTTCGGCCGGGAGCCGAAGGCAAAGGACGAGCCAGGCCAGGATGCCGACGCCATCCAGGAAGAGGCGGATGACAGACATCCGCCGGCGTTGGCAGCAGAGTGAGGACGGCGCGGCGAAAGCCGCGCCGTTTTCCTTACGAGGTCGCAGCTCTCTCATCAAACCACGTTGCGCTGCCCGCTCGCCTTTGAACCTGCGTGCCGATTCCATTGCCGCCCCGAAAGAGCTAAGCTGCGAAAACATGCCGGAAGAGCAAGACGGCGTCTCGGCGATGCATTGCCGCCGACGAGTTTGCGGGGAGGCACGATCATGGCCGATTATCGTT
This sequence comes from Rhizobium sp. NZLR11, assembly GCF_019685115.1. NCBI lineage: Bacteria > Pseudomonadati > Pseudomonadota > Alphaproteobacteria > Hyphomicrobiales > Rhizobiaceae > Rhizobium > Rhizobium sp. NZLR11. The sequence goes on from NZ_JABDWD010000004.1 coordinate 30,899, forward strand.
TGGACGCGAGCTGGAGCCCGATCGAGGACAGTCTCGGGCGTTTGACCTTCACGCTCTTCAATCTTTCGGCCGAGCCGCTTTCCGGCTTCTCGCTTTCCTATGTATCGGCAACGAGGGTTGCCGACGCAAATGTCTGCGACGGCGCCAGCCGGACGCGGCAGGTTGCGAATTTCCATGAATTCCTGCCGCCCGACGGGCTGAGCATTGCCCCGGGCGGGCGCTGGCGGTTCACCGTCGAAGGGCTGGCCAGCGAACCGAAACATAGGACGGATGGTATCAAATCTGCCCATCTGACGCTTATGGACGGCCGTCACGTTCCGGTTACTTTCGGCGATCTCATGCTCGAAGGCCGGGATGGCGGTGTGGCGCCGCCGCTTCTGCCGCCGGGCCGGATCGAGGAGCCCTATGCGCTGCTGCCCTGGCCGCTGTCGCTCGGGCTGAAGGCGGGAGACTTGCCGGTCGTCCTTTATCCCGTTGAAAGGACCCGGCCCGATGCGATCAAGGCGCTCTCCCTGGTTCTCGCGCTTTGCCAGCGGCTCTATCCGGCCGACAGCGCGCCGTTCTCGCTCGGTGCCGTCAAAGGCGGGCGAGCCATTCGTTTCGTCACCGAATCATCGATCGCCGCCTTCGCTTACGAACTGCGTTTCTCCTCGCATGAGATCGTGCTTTCGAGCGCGGACCCAGCGGGGCGGCAATACGGGCTGATCAGCCTGGCGCAATTGCTGCACGGCGCCCGCGCCGATCGCGAGCGCTTCCAATTTCCCAATTTCGGCACGATCGCCGACCAGCCGCGCCATGACTGGCGCGGCTGTCATCTCGATGTGTCGGGGCGGTTTTATCCGGTGGCGGACGTCATGCGGCTGATCGATATCCTGGCGTGGAACAAACTCAATATTTTCCATTGGCACCTGACCGATGACGAAGCCTGGCGGTTGGAGATCAAGGCCTATCCCGCGCTGACGGAAATCGGCGCACGGGGTGGGCCTGACGAAGCGCTGGCGGCGCAGTACGGCGACGGGCCGGAAACACGCACCGGCCATTATACGCAAGACGACGTCAGGCGGATCGTTGCGCATGCCGCATCGCTTGGTGTCGAGGTGGTGCCGGAAATCGATATTCCCGGCCACAGCGCCGCAGCGCTGTCTTCGTTACCCGATCTCGTCGATCCGCAGGAGGCTGAGGATAGTTACCGCTCACCGCAAGGTCATGCCAACAATGCCCTCAACCCGGCGGTCGAATTCACTTACGAATTCCTCGGCAACGTGTTCGACGAAATGGTGGCGCTGTTTCCCGGCGAGTATTTTCATATCGGCGGTGACGAGGTTGCGTCCGGCGCCTGGCTTTCCTCGCCGCTCTGCCAGGCGCTGATGGAGCGGGAGAAACTGGCCGGCGCCGCCGCGCTGCAATCTCACTTCCTGAAGCGCGTCCAGGGCATGCTGTCGGAACGCGGCAGGAAGCTTGCCGGCTGGAATGAGGTCTCGAACGGTGGCGGCGTCGATCGCGACGGCACGCTGTTGATGGCCTGGGAAAGGTCCGATGTCGGCATCGAACTGGCGCAGGCAGGTTACGACGTGGTGATGACGCCGGGACAGGCCTACTATCTCGACATGGCGCAGGCGGAAGCCTGGTCCGAGCCCGGCGCAAGCTGGGCAGGCTTCACGCCGCCGGAGCGGACCTATTGTTACGAGGCCGAGGGCGAGTTGCCGGAGGCGCTGAAGGGGAAGATGCGCGGCATCCAGGCCTGTATCTGGAGCGGCAACATCGCCTCGCGCACCCATTTCAACCGGCTGGTCTTTCCGCGCCTTCCGGCAATCGCCGAGGCGGCCTGGACGCCTCTGGCGCGCAAGGACTGGGATCGGTTCGCAGCGATCGTGCGGATGTGGCCGGTGCTTTAGGCCACCACCACGTCCGCCTTCAATCCCAGCAGTGCTGCGCCGATCAGGCCGGGTTCGATACGGCATTGGCTGCGCACCACCAGCGGCCGGTCGAATTTGCGCAGGATGCGGGCGCGCACGGCGTGATCGAGCTCGGCAAGCAGCGGCTCGACATTGGACAGCCCGCCGCCGACCGGCACGATGGTGGCGCCGGTGATGTTGATCGTCAGCGCCAGGGGCGAGGCGACGAGATCGACATAGACGTCGATCGTCCGTGTCGCCTTCTCCTCATCATGTTGCCATTGAGCGATGATTTCTTCGCTCGAAAGGTCGAGATCATGCAGCGTCTTGTGCAGGCGCTCCAGGCCACGGGCGCCGCCGACCGTGTCGACGCATCCCCTCTGGCCGCAGCCGCAGGCATAGGCAGGAATGGTGGCAGGCGGATAACCGGCTGCGGATGCGATGATCGGCCCGTGACCCCATTCGCCGGCAAAACCGCCGGCCTCATTGACGAGGCGCCCGTCGGCAACCAGGCCGCCGCCGACGCCGGTGCCGAGGATGGCGCCGAAGACGATGCGGTGGCCGCGACCGGCGCCGAGGCCGGCTTCGGCCATGGCGAAACAGTCGGCGTCGTTGGCGATCAGCACCGGAAGGCCGAGTTCCGCTTCGAGATCTGCCGCCAGCGTGCGGCCATGGATGCAGGGAATGTTGGCGCAGGTCAGCCGCTGCGTATCGGGATCAACGACGCCGGCGATGGAGAGGGCAATGCGGCTCGGCTCTTCGCCGGTTTCAGTGATGATGGCGCGCAAGGTCTCGACGAAAGCGGCGAAATCATCCCTCGGTGTCGGATGCCGGCCGAGGGGGACGATGTCCGTCTCGGAGCGAGCGATGCCACCCTTGATGGCGGAGCCGCCGATGTCGAATGAAATGATCATTGCCACCCTGCCGTTTCTCTGGTCTGTGATGTCTGCTCGCACTGTTGGCGGGGAATTACAAGCCTTCATTCCGCCGCGCGCCACGCGCTTGCGGCGCGAAGAGGAATGATCGAGCCAAATCGCCACCAACAGCTATTCCTGTCTCACAAGTCATTCAATTGGCATATTGCGCGGCCAAAATCTGCGCCTGTACTTCCATCATCTACTGGTATCATGACCATCGAAAACGCCGATTCCCATAGACGCAGAAGACCACGTCCACCCCGTCCCAAAGGCCGCCGCCTCTCATCCATCCTGCGTCAGCTGGCCGCCGACCGGAGCCGGGAGCGGATTTCGATCGGCGACCTGTTCCAGACGATGGGCGACAGGGCGATCAGCGCGTTGATGCTGATCTTCGCGCTGCCGAACGCTTTTCCCACGCCGCCCGGCACTTCGGCAGTGCTCGGCGCTCCGCTCGTCTTCCTGGCCGCGCAGTTGACCTTTGGGCTGAAACCCTGGCTTCCGAGGATAATTGCCGACCGTTCTATGCGGCGGGAGGATTTCGAGACCATTGTCGGCCGCATCCACCGCTGGCTCGCCTGGGCGGAGCGCATGCTGAAGCCAAGGCTTGCGATCTTTGCCGAGCCGCCAGCGGAATATCTCGCCGGGGCCGCGTGCCTGCTGCTGTCGATCGTGCTGCTGCTACCGGTCCCGCTCGGCAACATCCTGCCGGCGATCACGATCTCGGTCTTCGCTTTCGGCATATCGGGCCGTGACGGGCTCTTCGCCCTGATCGGCTTCGTGATGACGGCGGTGTCGCTGGTCGTTGCCGGCGGCGTGATTTACGGTCTCGTGAAGGCGGCGATCTATCTCGTCTTACAATGGTTTGCCTGAGCATTTCTGCAGGGTTCCTTTCAACAGGCTCGACATTTGCCGGAATTTTGTTTTGATCTGGCGGTTACAGATTCAAATCATGTTCGGCGGCGGCACGCCGGCTCACTTTGCGTGGTAGGCATTCAATGGCAAAAAGATCCGAGACCCCTGCACGGCTCGACGATGCGGCGCGTGCCGGCTGGCTCTATTACGTCGCCGGGCGTACGCAGGATGAAATCGCCGCCGCGATGGGGATCTCGCGGCAATCGGCGCAGCGGCTGGTATCTTTGGCGGTTGCCGAACGTCTGATCAAGGTGCGTCTGGATCATCCGATCGCCGCCTGCCTGGAACTCGCCAGTCAACTTCGGCGGAAATTCGGGCTGAAACATGTGGAGGTGGTGCCGAGTGATTCCGGGTCCTCGGCGACGGTCGGCATTGCCGAGGCGGCCGCGGCCGAGATCGAGCGGTGGCTGAAACGGGCCGAGCCGATCGTGCTTGCCGTCGGTACCGGCCGGACGCTGAAGGCGGCCGTCGACCAGCTTCCGGCGATCGAATGTCCCCACCACCGTATCGTCTCGCTGACCGGCAATATCGCCCCGGACGGATCGGCGGCTTATTACAATGTCATCTTCAGCATGGCCGATGCCGTGAAAGCGCGGCACTATCCGATGCCGTTGCCGGTGCTTGTCACCTCGGCGGAAGAGCGGGAACTGCTGCATGGCCAGCAACTGGTGCGCTCGACGCTTGACATCAGCGCGCAAGCCGACGTCACCTTCGTCGGCATCGGTGAGCTCGGCATCGACGGGCCGCTCTGCGTCGACGGTTTTCTCGAGAAGGACGAGATGATGGAGCTGATGCGCGGCGGGGCGGTCGGCGAGATCTGCGGCTGGATCTTCGACGTCGACGGCAGGTTGCTCGACAACCCGATCAACGAGCGCGTCGCGTCGGCGCCGATTCCGTCCCGCGACGCGTCGATGGTCATTGGGCTGGCCAAGGGCAAGCGCAAGTTCAAGGCGATCAGGGCCGCCGTTGTCGGCCATCAAATCAACGCTCTGATTACTGACGAAGAGACTGCTGAGTTTTTGCTCAGGAATTGAGCAAAAAATACGAGATTTAAATCAATGAGATAACTACCTCCTTCGGCACTGCAGCAACGATTGCCGATTGACATTCTGTATCGTTTATTGAGTAATTGCCCATGAGCGAAGCGAATGCTCACACCCCATCTTCTGGGAGGAAGATATGACATTGAGAACTTTTCTGCTGGGCGCCTGCTCAGCACTGGCGTTTGCCGGCATGGCCTCGGCCGAGACGCTGACAATCGCAACCGTGAACAACGGCGACATGATCCGGATGCAGAAGCTGACGGATGATTTCAAGGCGAAGAATCCCGGCATCGACCTTGAATGGGTCACCCTCGAAGAAAACGTGCTGCGCCAGAAGGTCACGACCGATATCGCGACCAAGGGCGGCCAGTACGACGTTCTGACGATCGGCACCTATGAAGTTCCGATCTGGGCAAAACAGGGCTGGCTGCTGCCGCTCGACAACCTCGGCAAGGATTACGACGCCGACGACCTGCTGCCGGCGATCCGCAGCGGCCTGACCACGGACGGCAAGCTCTATGCGGCGCCGTTCTACGGCGAAAGCTCGATGGTCATGTACCGCAAGGACCTGTTCGACGCCGCCGGCCTGAAGATGCCCGACGCCCCGACTTGGGACTTCGTGGCGGACGCTGCCCGCAAGATCACCAACAAGGACAAGGAAATCTACGGCATCTGCCTGCGCGGCAAGGCCGGCTGGGGCGAGAACATGGCCTTCCTGACAGCCATGTCGAATTCCTTCGGTGCACGCTGGTTCGATGAAAAGTGGAAGCCGCAGTTCGATCAGCCCGAGTGGAAAGACACGCTCGACTTCTACGTCAAGCTGATGAAGGATGCCGGCCCTCCGGGCGCTTCCTCCAACGGCTTCAACGAAAACCTGGCGCTCTTCCAGACCGGCAAGTGCGGCATGTGGATCGACGCAACGGTTGCCGCTTCCTTCGTCGCCGATCCGAAGCAGTCGCAGGTCGCCGACAAGGTCGGCTTCGCGCTCGCCCCGGACAAGGGCCTCGGCAAGCGTGGCAACTGGCTCTGGGCCTGGAACCTCGCCATCCCGGCAGGTTCGCAGAAGGTCGAAGCCGCTGAGAAGTTCGTCGCCTGGGCAACGAGCAAGGACTACACCAACCTCGTCGCCGAGAAGGAAGGCTGGCTGAACGCACCTCCAGGCACCCGCACCTCGCTCTACGCGAATGCGGACTACCAGAAGGCGGCTTCGTTCGCCAAGATGACGCTCGACTCGATCAACTCGGCCGATCCGACCAAGCCGACCGTCAAGCCGGTCCCCTATGTCGGCGTCCAGTTCGTGGCGATCCCGGAATTCCAGGGCATCGGTACGGCAGTGGGCCAGCAGTTCTCCGCAGCGCTTGCCGGCCAGCTTTCGGTCGACCAGGCCCTGCAGGCCGCCCAGCAGTTGACCACTCGCGAAATGACCAAGGCCGGCTACATCAAATAAAAACCTCCTGAGCAAGAGGCGGATTCTTGACGATCCGCCCCTCTGGGCCGCCGATTGCCCGAACAGCATCGGCGGCCGCTTTTTCAGACAAAGCTTTCCTGCGGCCGCTCCCCGCTTCAGATCAGATCGGTGATTGCCATGGCAACCTTGCATACTCGCTCCGCAGCGCGCCTGATGATTGCGCCCTCCGTGCTGCTCCTCTTTGCATGGATGATCGTCCCGCTGGCGATGACGATCTATTTTTCGCTGCTGAACTACAATCTGCTCAGCCCCGGCATGGAGAGCTTCGTCGGCTTTCTGAACTACGAATATTTCCTGTCCGATCCTGCCTTCTTCGCGGCGCTGATCAATACGCTGGTGCTCGTGGCCGGCGTTCTGTTGATCACCGTCATCGGCGGCATCGCTTTTGCGCTGCTGCTCGACCAGCCGATGTACGGCCAGGGTATCGTGCGCATCCTGGTGATTGCGCCGTTCTTCGTCATGCCGACTGTGGCCGCGCTGGTGTGGAAGAACATGTTCATGAACCCGGTCAATGGCCTCTTTGCGCATCTTGCCAAGGCCCTCGGCCTGCAGCCGATCGACTGGCTGGCGAATGCGCCGCTGCTCTCGGTCATTCTCATCGTTGCCTGGCAGTGGCTGCCCTTTGCGACGCTTATCATGCTGACGGCGCTGCAGTCGCTCGACGAGGAGCAGAAGGAAGCCTCCGAAATGGACGGCGCCGGGCCGATCTCGAAATTCATCTACATCATCCTGCCGCATATGGCCCGCGCCATCACCGTGGTGATCCTGATCCAGACGATCTTCCTGCTTTCGGTTTTCGCCGAAATCCTCGTCACCACCAACGGCGGGCCAGGCACCGACAGCACCAACCTCACCTATCTCGTCTATGCCCAGGCGCTCCTGCAGTTCGATATCGGCGGCGCTTCGGCGGGCGGTATCGTCGCGGTGGTGCTTGCCAATATCGTAGCGATCTTCCTCGTCCGCCTCGTCGGCAAGAATCTGGAGGCTTGAGATGGCCAGAAAAATCACCACCCGGCGCAAGGTCATTTTTACCGCGGTCGCCTGGACGCTCGGCATCCTGATCTTCTTCCCGATCCTCTGGACGTTCCTGACCAGCTTCAAGTCGGAAGCCGACGCCATCGCCTCGCCGCCGCAGTTCCTGTTCTTCCACTGGACGACAGAAAACTACGCGGAGGTGCAGAGCCGGTCGAACTATCTCAGCCACTTCATGAACTCGGTGATCATTTCCTTCGGCTCGACGCTGATCGGCCTGATCATCGCGATCCCGGCCGCCTGGGCGATGGCGTTTGCGCCGACCAAGCGGACCAAGGACGTGCTGATGTGGATGCTGTCGACCAAGATGATGCCGCCTGTGGGCGCGCTGATCCCGATCTATCTGTTGTTCCGCAATTCGGGCCTGCTCGACACCCGCACCGGCCTGGTGGTCGTGCTGACGCTGATCAACCTGCCGATCATCGTCTGGATGCTCTACACCTATTTCAAGGAAATTCCCGGCGAGATCCTCGAAGCGGCCCGCATGGACGGGGCCTCGCTGATGAAGGAGATCGTCTACGTGCTGACGCCGATGGCGGTGCCCGGTATCGCCTCGACGCTGCTTTTGAACATCATCCTTGCCTGGAACGAGGCGTTCTGGACGCTCAACCTCACCGCCTCGAAAGCGGCACCGCTGACGGCCTTCATCGCTTCCTACTCCAGCCCGGAAGGCCTGTTCTACGCCAAGCTCTCGGCGGCTTCGACGATGGCGATCGCGCCGATCCTGATCCTCGGCTGGTTCAGCCAGAAACAACTCGTCCGCGGCCTGACCTTCGGCGCAGTGAAATAAGATAAAGGGAGACAAACATGGGCAGCATTACCCTTCAGAAGGTTTCCAAGGTCTTCGGCGAAGCCAAGGTCATCCCTTCGATCGATCTCGACATCAGGGACGGCGAGTTCGTCGTCTTCGTCGGCCCGTCGGGCTGCGGCAAGTCCACGCTGCTCAGGCTGATCGCCGGGCTCGAGGACGTCTCCGGCGGCAAGATCGTCATCGACGGCCGGGACGCCACCGAAAAGGCGCCGTCGGAACGCGGCCTTGCCATGGTGTTCCAATCCTACGCGCTTTATCCGCATATGAGCGTGCGCAACAACATCGCCTTCCCGCTGAAGATGGCGGGCATCGACAAGGCGGAGATCGACCGCAAGGTGACGGATGCGGCCCGCGTGCTCAATCTCACCGACTATCTGGAGCGCAAGCCGCGTCAGCTTTCCGGCGGCCAGCGTCAGCGCGTCGCGATCGGCCGCGCCATCGTGCGCCAGCCTTCGGCCTTCCTGTTCGACGAACCGCTGTCGAACCTCGATGCGGCGCTCCGCGTCAATATGCGCCTCGAGATCAGCGAATTGCATCAGCAGCTGAAGACGACGATGGTCTACGTCACCCACGACCAGGTCGAGGCGATGACCATGGCCGACAAGATCGTCGTGCTGAACAGGGGCAATATCGAGCAGGTCGGCTCGCCGCTCGAGCTTTACAGCCGCCCGCGCAACCTCTTCGTCGCCGGTTTCATCGGCTCGCCGAAGATGAACTTCATCAACGGACAGAACGCGGCTCAGCTGGGCGCCCATACGATCGGCATCCGACCCGAACATATGTTGTTGTCGATGGAGAGCGGCGACTGGAAGGGCAGGGTCGTGGTCGCCGAACATCTCGGCTCCGACACCTTCCTGCATATCGACGCCGAGGGCATCGGTATGATGACAGCGCGCGGCAGCGGCGATTTTGCGGCCAAAGCTGGAGACACGGTCTATCTGACGCCGGATCGTTCGCGTATTCACAAATTCAACGAGGGCGGCCTTGCCATCTGAGGCGGGCTGCCGGGCTGGGGGCAGGCATGCGAGCCGGGCGATGGCGCCCGGCCGTTTGGGCAAGACCTTCAAGAGGACTGAAACATGACGTGCAAACTATCGCTGGCAACGCTTTCGGATGTGGCGCGCACCGCGGCCATCCCTGGATATGACAGGGCGTCGCTGAAAGCCGGCATCGTGCACTTCGGCGTCGGCAATTTCCACCGCGCCCATCAGGCGGTCTATCTCGACGATCTCTTCAATGCCGGCGCGGATCACGATTGGGCGATCGTTGGCGCCGGCGTGTTGCCATCCGATGCCGCGATGCGTGAAAAGCTTGCGGCACAGGATTTTCTGACGACGGTGGTCGAGCAGGACAACAACAAGACGGCGGCGCGGGTCACCGCGCCGATGATCGACATCCTGCCGGTCGGCGACCCCGCCGTGATCATCGCCAGGCTCGCCGATCCCGAGATCCGCATCGTTTCGCTGACGATCACCGAGGGCGGCTATTTCATCGACGCATCAGGAACCTTCAACCCGGCGCATCCGGCGATTGCTGCCGATGGCGACAGCCCCGACGCGCCGAAGACGGTGTTCGGCCTGATCGTTGCCGGGCTGAAGGCGCGCAAGGAAAGGGGCATCGAACCCTTTACCGTCATGTCCTGCGACAACATTCCCCATAATGGCATCGTTACCGCCAATGCCGTGGTCGGCACGGCCGCCCTCTCGGACACTGGCTTTGCCGAGTGGATCCGGGCGAATGTCGCCTTCCCGAATGCGATGGTCGACCGCATCACGCCGGCAACCGGCAAGCGCGAAATCGATTTCCTCAGGGACAATTTTGCGATCGAGGACAATTGGCCGGTCTATTGCGAGGAATTCAAGCAATGGGTGCTTGAGGATAAGTTCACCGCCGGTCGGCCGGCATTGGAAAAGGTCGGCGTGACCTTCGTGCCCGATGTCACGCCCTACGAGCATATGAAGATCCGCATCCTGAACGGCGGACATGCTGCGATCGCCTATCCGGCGGCACTGATGGACATCCATTTCGTTCACGATTCCATGGAAAACCCGCTAATCCGCACCTTCCTCGCCAAGCTCGAGAAAGACGAAATCATCCCGATCGTGCCGCCGGTGCCGAACACGTCGCTGACGGATTATTTCGCGCTGATCGAACATCGCCTGCTCAATCCGAAAATTGCCGACACCGTTCCGCGGCTGGCGCAGGACGGATCGAACCGTCAGCCGAAATTCATCTTGCCGTCGACGCTCGACAATCTGCGCCAGGGCAGGGACGTCGTCGGTCTGGCGCTGGTTTCGGCGCTCTGGTGCCGTTACTTCGCCGGCAAGACCGATAGCGGCAAGGATATCGTCTTCAACGACGCCAGCGCCGAGCGCCTGCATGCGGCGGCGCTGAAGGCGAAGACCGATCCGTCAGCCTTCCTGGTCTTCGACGATATTTTCGGCGAAGTGGCGAAATCCGAACTTTTCCGCAAGCGTTTTGCCGATGCACTCAAAAGCCTGTGGGAAAAGGGCACGCGGGAGACGCTGCAACTCTATCTCGACGGCAAGCTCGCAGTGTAAGGAATCCGGATGGCGGCATCTGCTGCCGTCATTCATCCGGCCTTGCGCGCAAGCGGGGCGGTGACGCGCTCGAATTGAACTCAGGTTGGGTCTTCCATGGCTGATGCTGAACCACGGCTGGTCATCTTCGATTGCGACGGCGTGCTCGTTGACAGCGAGCCGATCTCGATCAGCGTGCTCGTCGGGGCGATGAACGATCTCGGCGTCTCGATCACCGAGGATCAGGCCTACGAGCGCTTTCTCGGCCGCAGCCTTTCGACCCTCATCGATACGCTGGAAACCGAATTCAACGTCCGCGCCGGTGAAGAATTCCTCGAGCGCATTCGCACCGATCTCTACACCCGTTTTCGTACCGAACTGAAGCCGATCGAGGGTATTGCGGCGACGATCGATGGACTTGGCGTTCGCTGCTGCGTCGCCTCGTCCAGCCAGATGGAGCGAATCCGGCTGTCGCTGTCCGTCACCGGACTGCTCGACAAGCTGCCCGACATCTTCAGCGCGACGATGGTCAAGCGCGGCAAACCGGCGCCCGATCTTTTCCTGCATGCGGCGCGTGAAATGCAGGTGGCGCCTGCTCAGTGCATTGTTGTGGAGGACAGCCCTGCCGGCATTGCCGCCGCCAAGGCAGCGGGAATGACGGTCTTCGCCTTCACCGGCGGATCACACGCCAACTTCGCCGGCTATCGCGCCGAACTCGACCGGCTTTCGCCGGAAGTGGTGTTTGACGCCATGCCGGATTTGATCCACCTTGTCCGCAACCATAGCTGGACGGGACCAAGATTTGATGCGTGATCATGTGGTTGCGGTGGATATCGGCACGGGCAGTGCGCGCGCCGGCGTCTTCGATGCGCGCGGCCGTCTGCTTGCCAAGGCCGAGCATCCGATCGTGATGAACCGGCCGCGTGAAAACCATGCCGAGCACGATTCCGAAGATATCTGGTCCGCAGCCTGCACGGCGGTGCGCAAGGCGATGGAGCAATCCGGCATCGCCGCCGCCTCGGTCGGCGCAATCGGCTTCGACGCCACCTGTTCGCTCGTCGTGCGTGACGTCGAGGGCCGGCAGCTCAGCGTTTCCACCGGCGGCGAGACACGCTTCGACACGGTCGTCTGGCTCGATCACCGGGCGCTGAAGGAAGCCGATTTCTGCACGGCGACGGAGCACACGGTGCTCGAACATTCCGGGCACGTCATGTCGCCTGAGATGGAAATGCCGAAGCTGATGTGGCTGAAGAAGAAGCTGCCTGCCACATGGGAGAAAGCCGGTTATTTCTTCGATCTCGCCGACTTCATGACGTGGAAATCGACCGGATCGCTTGCCCGTTCGCGCTGCACGCTGACAGCGAAGTGGAACTATCTCGCCCATCGCGAAAAAGGCTGGCAGCAGGATTTCCTGGAGCGGATCGGCCTTGAGGACCTTCACGAGCGCGGCCACCTACCGGATGAAACCACGCCTGTCGGAGGCAACGTCGGTTGGCTGACGCCGGAAGCGGCGCAGGCGCTCGGGCTGACCACGGACTGCCATGTCTCCGCCGGCATGATCGACGCCTATGCCGGCGCGCTCGGCGCGCTCGGCGGCTACGCTGCCGATCCTGTAAAACGAGAGCACCAGCTGGCGCTGATCGCCGGCACGTCGAGCTGCATCGTCACATTCTCGCGGGAACGCAAGCCGAGCCATGGCATGTGGGGCCCCTATTACGAGGCGGTCTTTCCAGAATCCTGGCTGGTGGAGGCGGGGCAATCGGCGACTGGCGCGCTGCTCGACCACATCGTGCGCATGCACGCGGCGGGCGGTGAGCCGACGGCGGCACTGCATCAGAGGATCGTCGCACGCATCGCCGAATTGCGGGCCGAGGAGGGCGATGCCTTCGGCGCACGCATTTTCGTGCTGCCGGACTTTCATGGCAACCGTTCGCCGCTCGCCGATCCGCATGCCGTCGGTGTCGTCAGCGGGCTGACGCTCGATACGTCCTTCGATGGGCTTTGCACGCTTTACTGGCGCACGGCCGTGGCGATTGCGCTCGGCATTCGCCACATCCTCGAAATGATGAAGGAATATGGCTACGTGCCCGATACGCTGCATATTGCCGGCGGGCATGTGAAGAACCCGGTGCTGATGGAGCTCTATAGCGATGCCACCGGCTGCAAGGTGGTGGTGCCGAAAATGAACGAGGCAGTGCTGCTCGGCACGGCGATCGCGGCATCCGTCGCCTGCGGCCTGTACAGGGATTTGGCGGCAGCCGGCGAGGCGATGTATCCGGGTGGCGACGAACGGCTGCCTGACAAAACGAAACAGGCGCTCTACGATCGCGACTACCGCCGTCTTCTCGCCATGCACCGGCATCGTGCCGAACTGGAGACGATGAAGTAGCCCTCAGTGATTCGCCGTCTCGCCGAGGACGGTCGCGAATTCCAACATGCGGCGGCGGCGGAGAGCGGCCTCTTCTCCGACTTCGAGGATGACGGATTCCGACAGGCAATCGAGCAGCGCGATCAGCGGCGGAAGATTGTCGAGATCGGGGGCGCGCGCGGGCGGTAAGGGCAGCATGACATTCGACTGGTCCGCCATCCAGTCCGCTTGCTGCGGTGAAATGAGCACGACCTTATAGCCGTAGCGCCGAGCGGTTCGGGCAAGCAGCCGCGCCTTGGCGAAGCGGCGACAATCGATGATGACCAGTAGCGCGTCATCAACGGCCAGCCGGGCGAAAAGCTCGGCAAAACGGTTGTCGGCGCCGTCGAGCGTGCGCACGCCGTCGCGGGCTTGCGTCAGCCGCTGGCAGAAATGATGGGCGAGGCTTGCAAGCCGGGCATGCGTGACGATCGACACTTCGCGGGCAGTGCTGATCAAGCTGACGGCTTCGGACCAGTGTGGCTGCGCCGTCAGATGATAGATATGATGGAGCGCCTGGATCTGTTCGGCAACCAGCACGGCGAGCGGTTTGCCCTCCCCAGCGTCCTGATGCAGCTCGCTCATGGCGCTTTGCAATTGCGCCGGCGATGTCGTCACGGTCTCGCGAATCTCCACTTTGACGCTGTCCAATCCCTGATAGCCGAGCGAGCGCAGGAAGCGCCCGACGGTCATCGGCGAGAGATCCAGGCGATCGGCGACCGATGCAGCTGTCTCGAACGGCAGGTCGTTCAGGTGTTCGGTGAAATATTTCGCAATGCGACGTTCGGCCGGTGTGCCGGTTTTTGCGTATTGCCTGAGTTTTTGCACAAAGTCTTCCACATCAGCCTCCCCCGTTTTTCCTTAGAGGCGTTCCGTGGATGCGCTGTTGCGACCCCTTGTCTTTGCAACTATTTCGGAAGCTGCTTCTTAGGCCCGTGCATATTGGATACGTGACAATACTATATTAGCATTTAATTTTCGACAAGTTTTCTATTACCGCATGCAATTTATTCTCTCTTGTCGGTAGCCTCCATCTTTCCTACATCTTCGGCGCAACCGGAGACGCCTGAGATATGATTCTTGCCGCCGCTCGACTCTCGCTCACCAATTTGTTTGCGCCGGAAACACGTTCGGTCTTCTGGAAAGTGCTCGGCCTGACGATTCTCGTCCTGGTCGGTCTCTGGTTCGCGCTGCGTGGGGCCTTCATGGCTTTTCTCTTTCCCTGGCTCACCGGCTTCTTTCCCGATGTGCCGGATTGGGCGGGGTGGCTCGCTTTGGTTTTCGCAATTCTTGCCGGTGTCGGCCTTGCACTGATGCTGGCGTTATTGCTTTCGCCGGTGACGGCGCTGATCGCCGGCTTGTTTCTCGACGATGTCGCCGATGTCATCGAAAAACGCGATTATCCCAAGGACATGCCGGGCACCGCCATGCCGCTCGGCCCGGCGATGGCAAGCTCGATCAAGTTCCTCGGCGTGGTGATCCTCGGCAATATCGTGGCGTTGCTGCTGCTGGTCATTCCCGGCGTCAATCTGATCGCGTTCTTTCTGGTGAACGGCTATCTGCTCGGACGAGAATTTTTCGAATTCGCTGCCATGCGCTTCCGTTCGCCTGAGGAGGCGCGGCTCCTTCGCGCCAAACACGCCTCCACCGTCTTTCTTGGTGGGCTGGTGATCGCCCTGTTTCTGGCGATCCCGTTCGTCAATCTTCTGACGCCACTTTTTGCCGCCGGCATGATGGTGCATCTGCACAAGCTGATTTCCGCGCGCGACATCGGTTCGCGGGCCTGAGATCAACCGGGCAGGGCGGCGGCGGCGTACAGCGCCGCGAATTCGGCGCTCGGTGGAATCGGCGTGATGATATCGATCAGCACGCCGTTCGGATCGGCGGTGATGAAATGCCGCTGGCCGAAATTCTCATCGCGGATCTCGCGGAGAATTGGCAGGCCGGCGCTCCGGCAGGTTTCGTAAACACGATCGACATCCTCGACCTCGAAATTGAGCAGCAGGCCGGAGACCCTGCCGCGGGCCATGGCCGGGATAGTCTCATGGCTGCCGTCAAGGATGGCGAGCGCTATCTGCACGTCCTCAGCCGATTGCAGGTGAACGTACCAATCGCTTTCGAACAGCGCGTTGAAGCCGAAATGCGAGCAATAGAAGCTGGCGGTGCCTGTGACGTCGCCGGTCATGATGACCGGGTAGTAGCTGGTCGATTTCACGTCTCGCTCCTTTTCCATTTTACATACAGGTTGTATGTTTTTGGCTATTAACATACATGCAGTTTGTATGTAAATAACCCACATGAGCCGGAGCAATCGCGAGAGAACGGAACAGACAAGGCAGGCGCTGATCGACGCCGGACGGCGCATCTTTGTCGAGAAAGGATATGCCGAAACGGCGACACCGGAAATCGTCACCGCGGCAGGGTTGACGCGTGGGGCGCTTTACCATCATTTCGAGGACAAGAAGGCGCTCTTCCGCGCGGTGATTGCGTGCGAAATGCAAGAGGTGACCAAGACAATCGAGGCGTCTTCAGCGCCTGAGGACGGGCCGCGCGATGCGCTGATTGCCGGCGCTTCGGCCTATTTCACCGCAATGACGCAACCCGGCCGAACACGGCTGCTGCTGATGGAAGCGCCTGCGGTTCTCGGCTTGCCGGCGATTGCGGCACTGGATGCCGAGAATACGGAGGCGACTTTGCGTGGGGGACTCGCAGCGCTTATACCTGCGGCAGGAACCCTGCTCGACCCGCTGACGTCGCTGCTGTCGGCAAGTTTCGACCGCGCGGCGATCGCGATCGAAGCGGGTGGGGAGAGGCGGGATTACGAGCAGGCGATTGCAGCTTTACTCGATGGCCTCGCCGATCACCTGCGGCGGTAGCTCGACGAGCGGCGCTGGCACATCCCAACTTTTCTCCGGCGATTTGCAGAGATCGGCGATGACGCAGCGTTCGCATTCGGGGCGGCGTGCCTTGCAGGTGTAGCGACCGTGCAGGATCAGCCAGTGATGGGCGTGATAGAGGGAATGTTTCGGGATCACCTTCATCAGCCGCGCCTCGACCTCGTCCGGTGTCTTGCCGGGGGCAAGGCGGATGCGATTGGCAATGCGGAAGATATGCGTATCGACGGCCATCGTCGCCTGACCGAAGGCCATGGACAGCACGACGTTGGCGGTCTTGCGGCCGACGCCCGGCAATCGCACCAACTCGTCGCGCGTCTCCGGCACCTTGCCGCCGAATTGGTCGACCAGCATCTGCGAAAGCGCGATGACGTTTTTCGCCTTGTTGCGGTAGAGGCCGATCGTTCTGATATGATCTCGCAGCCGCTCCTCGCCGAGATCGAGCATCTTTTCCGGCGTATCGGCAATCTGGAAGAGTGCCCGCGTCGCCTTATTGACGCCGACATCGGTCGCTTGCGCTGAAAGCGCGACCGCAACGACCAGAGTGAAGGGGTTGGTGTGCTCGAGCTCGCCCCTCGGTTCCGGCCGCTGCACCGAGAAACGGCGGAAGATCTCCTCGCGCTCGGCCAGGGAATAGGCCGTCTTCACCGCCGCCGGTTTGCGGCGGGCGATCACATTCGAGTTTTGCGATGGTCTGGTAACGGATTTGAGTTTCGGATTTGCCATGGAGAATCTATACTCAACGGCTATGATGGAAAGCAACGCCGACAGCTTCAACGAGCAGCCTGTTTTCGCCGCCGAGCTTTTCCCCCACCGGTCGCTCGGCCGCCGGGGCTTCAGGGTGCTGCTTATCCTATCCGGTTCCGTCTGCCTCCTCTATGGCATGTTCTTCATCGCGACCGGCGCTTGGCCGATCGGCTTCTTTTTCGGACTGGATTTCGTGCTTCTCTACGGTGCCTTCTGGCTGAATTACCGCTCCGGCAAAGCGCGCGAACAGGTGACGGTGTCGCGCACGGACGTATCGGTGCGCAAGTTCACAGCGTCGGGACGGATGGTTGAACATCACTTCAATCCGTTCTGGGCGCGCTTCCTCGTTCGCCGGCACCAGGAGATCGGCATCCTTTCCATGCAGATCTTCGGCGAGGGCCGGCGCACGGATATCGGCTCCTTCCTCAATCCCGACGATCGTGAAAGCTTCGCCAAAGCCTTCAAGGGCGCACTCGCCACGGTCAAGCAGCGTATCTGAGCTTACTTGGTGCATGCGCAAGAAACGGGTGGTTTGCCAACACCCTATTGATTATCTCCTTGTGACAAGGAGAAAGACGATGAACATGATTGCGAACCTGCAGACAGACATGACGCCTGACGGCCCTGATTACGACATTGTCCGTCGGGTGATCGAACTCATCACCGAGGATTACCGCGACCAGCCTTCGCTGGAGGCGATCGCGGCCCGGCTCAACCAGTCGCCGACGCAGTTGCAGAAGACCTTCACCCGCTGGGCCGGCCTGTCGCCCAAGGGTTTTCTGCAGGCAGTGACGCTCGACCACGCCAAGCGGCTGCTGCGCAAGGAAGACATGCCGCTGCTCGAGACCTCGATCGAGGTCGGCCTCTCCGGGCCGAGCCGCCTGCACGATCTGTTCGTCACGCATGAGGCGATGTCACCCGGCGAATGGAAGGCGAAGGGCGGCGGTCTCACCATCCGCTACGGCTTCCACATCTGCCCCTTCGGCATCGCACTGATCATGGTGACCGACCGCGGCCTCGCCGGCCTTGCCTTCAGCGATTCCGGCGACGAGAAGGCCTGCCTCGACGATATGACCTGCCGCTGGCCGAACGCCTGTTATGTCGAGGACCTGCAGGCGACGGTTCCCTATGCCGCCCGCATCTTCGAGCCGGGCAAATGGTCCTTGGAACAGCCGCTGCGGGTCGTGCTGATCGGCACGGATTTCCAAGTGAGTGTCTGGCAGAGCCTTATGAAAATCCCGTTCGGCAAGGCCGTCACCTATTCCGATATCGCCAATGATATCGGCCGGCCGACGGCGCAGCGCGCCGTGGGGGCCGCGGTCGGGGCGAACCCGATCTCCTTTGTGGTGCCATGCCATCGGGCGGTCGGCAAGAACGGCGCGCTGACGGGTTACCATTGGGGCCTCACCCGCAAGCGGGCGATGCTCGGCTGGGAATCGGCGCACGCCTGATAGCGTTCCGACCCTCGCTCGCCCCCTCATCGCCTTGCTAACGCTCCGGCACGTCTCCCCGCTGGGGAGAAGAGACAGGCGGTGATGTCTCAGCCAATTCCAGCAGTGCCCGTGCGGCACTTTCATCGGTGATCAGTGTGTTGCAGCCGATGCGTTTGATCGTGGCGCGGATGGCGACGGCCCGGTGGGCACCGCCGGAGGAGAGCACGATATGCTTGGCCTCCTTCAGCGTGTCGAGATCGACGGACATGACGCGGCGATTGATCGAGTGGTCGACAGACTTGCCGTTCTCGTCGAGGAAATTGAACATGGTGTCGCAGACGCAGCCGGCGTCGATCAACTCCTGCAGCTCGGCCTTCGAGATCCAGCCTTCCGACAGCGAGGTCGAATGCGGACCGATATCGCCGCAGCTGACAATCGCCAGATCGAGGTTTTCGGCGAGACGGTAAATCGTATCCAACCCGCATTTTTCGATCAGATTGCGCTTGGTCTCGATGGAATCGACGAGAAGCGGTGCCAGGAACATGTAACATTCGGCGCCGAGCTGGTTTGCCAGCCGCCAGGTATAATCGATCGGGTTCGTCTGGTGTACGGCGACGATGCCGCCCAGAAGCGAGACGATTTTGCAATTGGCGCGGCGTGGCGGCCGGAAGCTCGACAGGGAGGCGGTCATGGTGCGGCCCCAGCCGACGCCGATGGTATAGTCGTCGGGAATGGCTTCGGAGAGGAACTGGCCAAGCGCCAGGCCGACATTTTTCGCCAGCGCATCGACGTCGCAGTTGACCGGTGCTGGTACGACGATCGCCTCGTCGAGGCCATAGGCGCGCTCCAGTCTCACCGATAGCTCGACGCAGTCGCCGATCGAATCGTTGATCCAGATCTGGACTTCGCTGCGCTTCATCGCCTCATCGAGCAGGCGGATCACGGTGGTGCGGCTGATGCCGAGTTGTTCGGCGACGTCCTTCTGGGTCAAGCCCTCGTTGTAATAGAGCCATGCCGCCCTCAGCCGCAGCGAGGATGCTTCCGAAAAGGCCGTGTGCGTGCCGCGTTTAAGCTTGACCACATCTCCTCCGCACAATTCCTGGCCTTAGACCCCTCATGGAGGCGAGAGGTTGCGATGACGCGTTTGTTGCGGGGGATAATGACGGGTGTGACACTTATGTCAATTGAAATGCACAAATGTCCTTGACTTTTCGTCAGGCGAATGGCGATAGTCCGGATGATACAAGTCGTTCCTGTCCGTCCGAGGAGGACATAGTGCGGGCATGCCGAAAGTCACGATCGGCCTTCCAGCCGCAGGCGGTGTCGCTTGCGTTCGGGAACACGGCTACTGTCCTTCACGTTTATGAATCATCCGTGACGGATGCGCGCATTTTCGCCTGCAGCATGCAAATAACCTGTCGATAGACCACCTTTGCCCGGCGGAACTCGTGCCGGTCGCAGCCCAAGTTCAACAAGGATTATTGACCATGACATCCAAGCTTGACCAACTCCGCGAGATTACCACCGTCGTCGCTGACACCGGCGATATCGAAGCCGTCGCCCGCCTGAAGCCTGTCGATTGCACGACGAACCCGAGCATCGTGCTCAAAGCCCTCGGCACGCCGATGTTTGCCGACGCCATCAAGGAAGCCGTCGCCTGGGGCAAGAAGCAGGGCGGCAATCCTGAAGCCGTTTCTTCCGCCGTCGCCGATCGCCTCGCCATCTCGGTCGGCGCCGCCCTGGTGAAGCTCGTCCCAGGCCGCGTGTCGACCGAAGTCGACGCCGATCTTTCCTTCGATACCGAGGCTTCGCTTGCCAAGGCGCGCGCGATCATCGCCGCCTACAAGGATCGCGGTATCGGTCAGGACCGCATCCTCATCAAGCTCGCCTCCACCTGGGAAGGCATCCGCGCCGCCGAAGTGCTGCAGAAGGAAGGCATCGACTGCAATCTGACGCTTCTGTTCAGCAAGGCCCAGGCGATCGCCTGCGCCGATGCCAAGGTGTTCCTGATCTCGCCCTTCGTCGGCCGCATCCTCGACTGGTACAAGAAGTCGACCGGCAAGGACTACACTGCCGAGGAAGATCCGGGCGTCATCTCCGTCCGTGAAATCTACAACTACTACAAGGTGAACGACATCAAGACGATCGTCATGGGCGCCTCCTTCCGCAGCGCCGGCGAAATCGAAGCCCTTGCCGGCTGCGACCGCCTGACCATCAGCCCGAACCTGCTCGACGAGCTCGCCAAGGATGACGGCAAGCTGGAGCGTAAGCTCTCGCCGGAGAGCCGCAAGCCGGATCCGAAGGTCTCTGTCGACGAGAAGACCTTCCGCTGGATGATGAACGAAGACGCAATGGCGACGGAAAAACTCGCCGAAGGCATTCGCGCCTTCGCCAAGGATCTGGGAACGTTGCGCACCATGGTGCAGAAGGAACTGCAGCTCGCCGCCGCCTGATAAGGTCCGGCATGCAATCGAAGGCGCGGCTGTTGCTGGCAGGCGCGCCTTTTTTCATGCTGTTATCAAAGGCATATGCAGTTGGAGACCGATATGGCGGGTGAGAACCGGGCAAGTTCGCTGGCGGCATTTGCCTACAAGCATGCGAGCTTCATCATCGCCATCCTGGCCGGACTGGTGGTCTTCTTGGCTGTGACCTCGCGCGAAGTCAGCGCCGGCAACATCTTGTTCGGCTGGAATGTCAGCGCCGGCGTTTTTGTCGCGCTCAGCTGGCGCAAGATGCTGCGGGCAACGGTTGAAAGCATCCGGAAACGCTCCGAGGATCTCGATTTCTCCGACACCGTATTGCTGGCTCTTTCGATCGGTGCGGCGCTTGCCAGCGTCGCCGGTATCGGCCTCGAGCTTCATTCGATCAAGGAAGCAACACCTGACGTCGCGCTGGCCCGGGCAGGGGCCGCGGTGCTGACGATCCTGATCTCCTGGATCTTTCTGCACACCCTCTTCACCATCCATTATGCCCATTATTTCTATGGTGGGGCGGACGAGGAGGGTGGCCTCAAGTTTCCTGACGGGATCGAAGAGCCTGGCTATTGGGATTTCCTCTACTTCTCCTTCACGATCGGCGTTGCCGCGCAGACGGCGGATGTCGCGGTCAGTTCGACCAGCATGCGCAAGCTGACGCTGCTGCATGCCGTGCTGTCGTTCCTGTTCAACACGACGATCCTGGCGCTGGCGATCAATGTCGGGGCGAGTCTGCTTTAACCCTTCGCCGCCGCCCTGAAAAAGGTCTCGAACTCGGCCAGGTCGCCTGCGGCGACATCCGAAACCGCCCAGAACACCAGCCCTCCATCCGACCATTGCGTCATATTGTAGCCGTCATGCACCGTCGTCGTCTGTGCGGCCGATGCCGCCGGCCAGATGAACAGGTTGATGACATGGCCGTGGCGCCGGTAGACGAGGGCCGCGACGGCGCGATCTCCGATATAGTCGACACGCCCGCCGGTCAGCGGAAAGCCATCCTTGGAGAGATCGCTGACCGGTGGCGAAAAATCGATCTTGCCGTTGAACCAGGGCTTTACCGTGTGCTGATCCGAGGTCAGCACGTCGGTCAGATGATCGGCCATCATCGACCTGACATGGCTTGCCATGATCTGGTCCTGCAAAAGCAAGGTCTGCGACGGTGCATTGATGAACAGGAAAGCGCCTGCCGCCAGTACTGCGAGCGAAGGCACGAAGCTCCATTGTCGGATGAAATCCAAGGCGTGGCGCCAGACCGGCGCCTGGCGTGGCGGGGGCAGGCTGGACGTCGCCGCTGCCTGTTCAAACGACAGCATTGACAGGACTTGCGAACGCAGTGCCTCCGGCGGCCGCCACTTGACGCCATCCTGATCGATGATCTCTCTCACGGCACGGACCCCTTCCATCTCCGCCCTGCAATTCGCGCAGGTGCCAAGATGATCCTCGAATTGCGCTGCATGGACGGAATCGAGCTCGCCGTCGACGAAGCCGTGCAGCATGATGCGCCATTCCGGGCAACCTCTCTGTTGGGCTTCACTCATCCTGCCGTCTCGTTTTTGCTGCATGCATCCCAGGCTTCGCCAAATTCACGCCGCGCCCTGGCAAGCCGCGACATGACCGTGCCGATCGGCGCATCGATGATCTCGGCGATCTGCCGGTAGGAAAGATCTTCAAGCTCGCGCAAGACAAGGATTTCCCGCATCGCCTCCGGAAGCCGACTGATAACCGCGCGTACACGTTGCTGTTCGCTTCGCCGGATCGTCGCCGTTTCCGGCGAATCCTCCTCCGAGGCGATCTGGTATTCGCCACCTTCATCGGGGTCAGCGTAGCCGTCATTGCCCAAAGGCTGCTCGAACCGCGCTTTGCGGCGATCCTGCTGGCGCCAAACATGGCAGCAGTTCCTGACAATGGCAAAGAGCCAGGCGCGCGGATCGCCGCCACGATAGGTTTCGAAATTGCGATAGGCACGCAGGAAGGCTTCCTGGACAATATCCTGTGCGGCATCTGCATCGCGGCTGAGGAAGCGGGCAAAATTATAAGCCGCGTCAAGATGCGGAACGATCATGTCCTGAAAGCGCTGCATGAATTCATGCTGCGCCGTCGCATCGGCTGTCGAAGCGACTCGATCGCTGCTCGATTTTTCCGAGACCATGAAGTGGAATAGCCGCACCGCGCCGCCCAGAAGCGCCGTCAGCGGTGATGGTCGAATGCGGGTCTTCGACGCTTGCCGGCCCAGCAGCAACCAGTCGTTCGATCCGACGGGATAGGTGATCTGAGCGTTTGTCATCATTCTCCCTGCCTCAACAGCGGCCGAATTTAGGCGTGAGACCCACAGGCATGCAATGCGGTCCTTGCCGTCTAGACCGATCGGCACATGGTTTTATTCCACGTCGACGCCAGTTTTTTGCATGCAGCGGGCCGTTAATCGCACGCGATAGAAATCGAAAAACATTTTCAACAGCTTGAAGAAATAACTCCCCAGATTGGGAATAAGCGGGCTGTGCCAGCGATCTAGTTCGGCAGTGAGGACATCTGAACAGTTCCAGTCTTCGCCACCAGAAATGCCATCAACAAGAGGAGGCATATCCATGTTTACCATGTCACGCCGCGCCGTCCTGGGATCGGCTGCCGCGGCGGCCGCATTCGGTCTGTCGTCAAAGCTCGAATTCGTCATGCCGGCGCTCGCCGCGACGCCGCTGGAGCCGATGGTCGGCTTCTATAAATACAAGGTCGGGGATGTCGAGGTCACGGCGATCTATGACGGTATCTGGAAAAAACCGCATGACCCGACCTTCATCAAGAACGCTTCGATCGAGGACACCAAGGAGGCGCTTTCCAAGGCCGGGCTCACGACCGAATTCATGCCGATCCCGTTGACGGTGGTCGTCCTGAAGCTCGGCAACCGTCTGATCATGATGGACGCCGGCTCGGGCGTCGGTCAATGGCAGGCAAATGCCACCCACCTGCCGGCGAACATGGCGGCCGCCGGCATCGACTACAAGACGATCGATACGATCTTGATCTCGCATTTCCATCCGGACCATGTCTGGGGACTGATGGAAAAGGGAACGAACGATCCTGTCTTCCCGAACGCCGAACTCATCGTCAACGCCGTCGAATACAACTGGTGGACGGAACCCGGCCGGGTCGAGAAGCTTGCGGAAGGCCGCAGGCCGGCCGGCAAGCGTATCGCCGAGGTTTTCCCGAAATGGAAGAACTGGAAACTGGTGGACGATGGGGCCGAGGTTGCACCGGGAGTGCGGCTTCTCGCAGCTTTCGGCCACACGCCCGGCCATTCGACCTACCTCGTTACTTCAGGCAGCAAGCAACTGCTCGTCTCGGCCGATATCATGTATGTGCCGGCCCTGCTCGCGCCGCATCCCGAATGGCAAGGCAGCTACGATCAAGACGGGCCGATGGCCGTCGACACGCGCCGCCGTCTCATCGACCGCATCATTGCCGACAATATCGCCATTTGCGGCTCGCACTTCCCTTTCCCCGGCTCGGGCACCTTCGTCAAGGACGGAAGCGCTTTTGGCTTCACACCGACAATCCAGGCCTGAAAGGCCGGAAGGAGATCACCATGATGAAATATGCAATTCTCGGATTCATCTGGCTTTGTGCCATATCCGCCGGCTTTTCGGCGGTGACGGCGCTTCCCGCCTTTGCCGTCGACAACATGCAATCGACGGACGCTCCCGACTTGACGTCGGTGCGCGCCAAGATCGATGTCAAAGACTATGCCGGCGCCCTGGCGGAGCTTCGCGGCCTTGCCGAGGACAACCAGCAGGCAGATGTCTATAATCTGATGGGATATACGCTGCGCAAGACGGGCGACTACAGAACGTCGCTGACCTACTACACCAAGGCGCTGGAGCTTCAGCCCGACCACAAGGCAGCGCGTGAATATCTCGGCGAACTCTATGTTGAAACAGGCGAGACGGCGAAGGCCGAGGAGCAGGTGTCATCACTGAAGCAACTTTGCCCGAGCGGCTGCGAGGAACTCGAAGAGCTGCAAAAGGCAATTGCGGCCAAGGGAGGGAATTGACGAGTATATGAATGTAAGAGCAGGCGGCGGAACCGTCTGCTCTTCTCAAACCGGAGGATATGATGGAAAACGCCCCAAGCCGGCTGCAACTGGCCGATCTCGTTCTTCTCCTGGGCAGGCTGCTGCTGTCGCTGATCTTCCTGCATGAAGGGTTGTCTCTCGCGACCAATATCGCCGCGACCATCGACACTTTCGCAACGCTCGGCCTGTCGGCGCCGGTTGCGCTTGCGGTGATCGTCCTTCAGATCGGCGCCGGCCTTTCTATTGCTGCAGGTTTCCTCAGCCGACTTGGCGCACTTGCATTGGCGCTCTTCTGCCTGGCGACCGCCTTTCTCTTCCACACGAATTTTGCGAGCCAGAACGAGCTGCTGCATTTCGAGAAGGACCTGGCGATTGCCGGCGGCATGTTCGTCCTGGCGGCTTCAGGCGCGGGATCGATATCGATCGACAATCTGCTGCGAAAGCGAACAAACAGACTGCATCCCTGGCTCCGGGCGGTGCTGTAATCGAAGCTTCGCGAGCCGTCCCCCGGCGCAATAAAACCGAATAAAACCGAACAACCCGAAGCGCCGATGCGGGCTACACTTATGGCGACAGTCAGGAGTGTGCCAATGATGTCTTCCGCGCAACGCGATCAGCAAAAGCCAATTCTCGTCTTTCTCGGAAAAGGCGCAGCCTGCGATATCGTCTCGAAATTGAATGAGAACGGATATGCCGCGGCGGCTGTATCCTCGGTGCCGGAGCTCTTTGACGCCTTGCGTTCGGACCAATATTTTCTGGCAGTAACAATGCGGTCGGATATCGATATGGTCCGGAACATCAAGCCGATACCAGTCATCAATCTGGAGGTGTTTTTCCATGCTGTCCAGTCGGCAGCACAGTCCGTTCAATCCGCGAAAGAATTCGACAGCGACGCATTCCTGAGAAGGATCGCCGCCCTCACGGAGTCAAGAACAAGCACGATTTCTGCAGTCCAAAAAGCCCCGGCTGCAAACGGGACGTCGATTGCAAGCACGCTCAAGGCATCTCGCTGGCGTGCCGCCACATCTCTTCTTTTAAGTCGCCGCGCCACGTCAAATGCAGAGCGGGCTGATTAGACGTGGGCAAATTCCCACCGCCGACGGACCGGACGCTGCGTCGCGCTCCGGGCGGGTCCGATAGGCATCTTTCTGCCTGGTCTCGTCGGCTTGAAGGCGTAGTTCCGAAACCGGAGCTTTTCACTTGGTGCGGGTGTCTTCTCATGTTTCAGTTGTTAGGAGCAGCTTCGGTAAGCGGATATATCATCACGGCGTTGTTCCTGCTCGTGGCGATCGGCCGTCTCGTCAGAGACGCCCTTCATAAATTCACCGCAAGGCTGCCGAAGCGCTCGGCGTTGAAACACTATACGACGGCCATCATGTCTTTGGTGTTCTTTTGCCTGCTGGTCGTTCGGATGTGTTTCATCGCAACTGTCATCATCGATTGCGCAATTCAAGGTGACAAGGTGGAAATCAGCGGCGGTTCCGGAAGCCAGTTTTGACGCCGGATCCATGTCGGAGATCCCCGCAACATATCTCAACATTATCGAACACATCAGTGCACGACAGTTGATACCCTGAGGTGGATCCCGCGTCGGCACGGCAACCGATATCGTGTGGCATCCGATTGCTCGGAGATCTCCTGTTCTAAATTAATAGTTAGAGGATGATGTCATCCGAAAACCGCTGACACTTTTCGGCACCATGCTCTAGCCACGGTGAAACGTGGTAATTTCGCGCCGTATCTCCGGCAAAAGAACGAATGACGATGGTATTTGAAATGGCAGTTTCCAATCAGGCTCATATCCTCATTGTCGAAGACGATCCCGCCATCGCGGATATGCTGGTGGACCTCGTTCGAAACAGCGGCTTTGGGGCCTCGTCGGTGGAGAGCGCGGCGGCTATGGATCGAATAATAGCGCGACAGCAATTCGATCTCATCGTCCTTGACGCGATGCTGCCGGGCGAGGACGGCTTCAGCATCTGCAGGCGGCTTCGTGCTTCGTGCCCGGTGCCGATCCTGATGCTGACGGCACTCCAGGAGGATATCGACCGCATTCTGGGCCTGGAGCTCGGAGCCGACGACTATGTTACGAAACCCTTCAACTCCCGCGAGCTGCTGGCCAGGATCAAGAGTATTCTCCGCAGAGCGTCATACGCTCATCATCAGGAGGAAGCCCTTGGCCCCATGACGTTCTCGGGATGGCGCATCGATCCCAAAAGCCGTCAGCTCCACGACGCGGACGGCGCGCAGGTTTCTATGACCACCGCGGAGTTCGATATCCTTCTGGCATTCTGCTGCAATCCGAACAAGGTTTTAACCCGCGAACAACTTCTGTCGATGACGCATGCCGGATCGGCGGGGCCGGTTGAGCGCAGCATCGACGCCCACATCAGCCGGGTCAGGCAAAAGATAGAGCCGAACCTGAAAGACCCGACGTTCATAAAGACGGTGCGGCTGGGCGGCTATCTTTTCGCATCCAAGGTAGAGCGCCTCTCTTGAGAAATTTTCGGCGAGCTTCGATCCAGAACCAGATCCTCATCCTGGCGACCCTCCTTGTCGTGCTGGTTTCCGTGGTGGCGACGGCCATGGAGCCATTCATCTATGGCCGTCATGATCGCGGCTTTCAGAACGGCCTTTTTGCTGCGAGAGCGGCAATGATCGCGGAGCAATTTGCTGACGCAAATTCAACGCAGGGCGAAGACGCCGTCCTCGACAGAGCTGCGGCCCTCAGCATTACGGTCGAAAGGACGTCCTCGGTTCAGTCAGGCGCAGTGGATCAACGGATATCTCCAAGCGAGTTGGTGGCGCGTATCGACGCGATGCTCGCCGACAATGTTCTGACGGCATTTCATCGCTTCGCCATGGGTCAATCGCGCCCTGACGTCTTGACTGTCGGAATTGACGGCAAGCGTGCCCTCGTCTTCCAACTGCCGGTTTTTCCCAGCTATTTGTGGTTCGTTCCGGCAGCTGCAAGCGGATTTCTGAAAATCGTCATTCCCTTAGTGCTGCTTGCCTATTTCAGCAGCCGGCTGATCACCGAACCTCTCAGGCGCTTTGCTGCCGCTGCGAAGCAAGCGTGCATGGAAGGCAGTCTGGAAAAACCTTTCGAATCGGACGGCGGAGCCGAGATTCGCAGTCTGGCGGAATCTCTTAACGTCATGAGCGATCGAATCCAGAGCATGGCGGAGGATCGGACAAGAATGCTGAGCGGAGTGGGTCATGATCTGAGGACACCGCTGACGAGACTGCGGATGCGGGCCGAGCGCTCCGCAGAGCCGGAACTTCGCAGCCTGATGCTGGCCGATATCGCCACATTGAGCTTCATGATCGACGAGTGCCTGGCCTATTTTAAAGACCCGTCGGTGAGAGCGGTCGATCGAAAGGTCGATATCTCGAGCCTGCTGCAGACGATCGCGACCGATTTCGCCGACACCGGCGTCGATGTGAGTTTCACCGGCCCGCGGCGGCTGGCGTTTATCTGCAAATCTCAGGCGCTCAGCCGCGCTATTACGAATCTGGTGGAGAATGCGTCCCGTTATGCGACGCAGGTCGAAATCGGCTTGGAATGCCGCGAGGATGGCGGGATCAAAATAAGGGTGAGCGACAACGGCCCCGGCTTGACGGATGAGCTCAAGGCGAAGGTTTTAGAGCCATTCTTCAAAGCGGATAAATCGCGACAGATCGACGCTAAGGGTGGTTCGGGGCTTGGGCTCGGTCTGCCGATCGCCAAAGGGATCGTCACTAAAGGGCACAATGGACAATTGACGTTGTTGGACAGGAAGCCGAGCGGCTTGGTTGTCGTGATCAATCTTCCGGCCGGTCAGTTGGCCCAGCCTGAAGGCCGGCCGTCGATCCCTTCATCACATTAGATTCCGGCCGCCCGGCGGAGTCGTCAAGCTTGGCGTCGTGTCTGCGTCGCAAAAATGCTCGCGAACATTTCCGCATATTATAGCAAACACAGCAATATTCGAATTCCATAAAACCGGTTCCAGATCCATGCCGTTCGGCATTTCCAAAGCTGGAGCCAAAACCTTGATAAAGAAATTAAAAGTCGGTGCCGCACTGATGCTCGCCAGTTCGGCCATCGCCGGATGCTCGACCCCTGACCCGACTGTTTATTCCGGACTTGCTTCGGCCCGGCAGCTTCAGCCGAACATGGCGGACAAAACCGGCCGCGTGCCATATCGTTATCAGACGAATGTTAACTGGAGCCAATATACCAGGATCATCGTCGATCCCGCTACGGTCTATAACGGTCCCGACAATCAGTTCGGCAAGGTCCCCGAAAAAGACAAAGCGTTGCTTGCCAACTATATGCAGGCTCAATTCACAGAAAAATTGAAGACGCGCTTCGCCATCATCAGCACGCCTGCTCCGGCAACGCTCAGATTGCACCTGACGCTGACGGGCGCCAAGGCGACGACTGCGGTGCTCGGAACGGCCTCACACATCGACGTCGCAGGTGGATTGTACAATACCGTCCAGGCCGTTCGTGGCCGAGAAGGCTCGATGACCGGTTCGGTGAACTATGCCGTGGAGATCTATGATGCGGCGAGCAATCGTCTGCTGTCGTCTTACGTCACCAAGCAATATCCCAATGCGATGAATATCGGTGCTAGCTTCACGCCATTGGAAGCGTCAAAGGTAGGCATCCGCAAAGGTGCGGACGCTCTGCTTGCCGAGTTCAACAGGCTGTAGGAGGGGCTGCGTTCCGCTCACAAGATCGCCTGGCCGGCCATCAGTGCCAGGACCAGGAAGATGAGGAAGATCACCAGCGCAATGCCGAAGAGAACGCGGGCGATCGTCGCGGTGGCCGCGGAGACGCCGGAAAAACCGAAGAAGCCGGCGATCAGTGAAATCACGAAAAATATCAAAGCCCATTTCAACATGACATGATCCTTTGCATCTATCTGAGAAAGACGCGTCAACCGGGAAAATGTTCCAAGTCGTTTGAATGGGATGGCGTCTCTGCGGAGAAATGACGCTGCTTGTGCGGCTCATCGTCTACGCGCGCGCCATGATCCGGAACGGTGGCGGGCGAGTGCTGGCGCTTTGCCGCCACACCGCCCGAGTCTCCGGATCCTAGCTTTCTCGCCGCTCAGCCGTGATTGATCATCACGTGGCGCACGGCGGTGTAATCCTCCAGCGCGTAGACCGACATGTCCTTGCCGTATCCCGACTGTTTGAGGCCGCCATGCGGCATCTCGTTGACCAGCATGAAATGCGTGTTGATCCAGGTGCAGCCATATTGCAGGTGGGCGGCAGTCTTCATGCCGCGGCCGATATCCTTGGTCCAGACGGAGGAGGCGAGGCCATAGTCGCTGTCGTTCGCCCAGGTGACGGCATCCTCGGCGTCGGTAAATCGGGTGACGGAAACCACCGGGCCGAAGACTTCACGGCGGACGATCTCGTCGTCTTGCGTGGCGCCTGATATGACGGTCGGGGCGAAGAAGAAACCCCTGTCGCCGGAGACCTTTCCGCCGGTGGTGATCTCCATGTGCTTGTGTTCTGAAGCGCGGGCGACGAAGCTTTCGACGCGGTCGCGTTGGCGCTTGGAGATCAGCGGACCGATCTCATTTTCGGTATCGTCGGCCTGATTGAAGCGGATGCTCGACACTGCCGAGGAGAGATCAGCGACGAAATTGTCGTAGACCCTGGCGTCGGCATAGATGCGGCAAGCGGCAGTGCAGTCCTGGCCGGCATTGTAGTAGCCGAAGGTGCGGATGCCGGCGACGACGGCGTCGATATCTGCATCGTCGAAGACGATGACCGGTGCCTTGCCGCCGAGTTCCAGGTGCGTGCGCTTGACGGTCTTCGCGGCAGCCTGCAGCACCTTCTTACCGGTGGCGATATCGCCGGTAATCGAGACCATGCCGATCTTGGCATGATTGATCAGGGCATTGCCGACACTTTCGCCGCGGCCGAGGATGAGGTTGACGACGCCTTCGGGAAGGATATCCGAGAGCAATTTGGCCATCTTCAGCGCCGTCAGCGGCGTCTGCTCCGAGGGCTTGAAGACGACCGTATTGCCACCGGCGATCGCTGGCGCCAGCTTCCAGGCCATCATCATCAGCGGATAGTTCCAGGGCGCAATCGAGCCGACGATGCCGATCGGATCGCGACGGATCATCGACGTGTGGCCGGGCAGATATTCGCCAGCGGCCGGTCCATGCAGATTGCGCACGGCGCCTGCGAAGAAGCGATAACAATCGACGATCGCCGGGATTTCGTCGTTCAGCACGGCATTGATCGGCTTGCCGCAGTTCAGCGCCTCAAGCGTCGCGAAGCCGGCGGCATCCTTCTCGATGGCGTCGGCAATCCTCAACAGGTAACCGGAACGTTCGCCCGGCGTCGTCCGCGACCAGCTTGCGAAGGCTTTTTCGGCGGCATCGACGGCGGCGTCGACCTGGGAAAGCGAGGCTTCAGGAAGGTCGATTACCGTCTCGCCGGTCTTTGGGTTCAGGATGCGCTCTTCCGTCTCCGTGCCTATTTCGAAGCGGGAACCGATCAGCATTTGGGTGTCCATGATGTTCTCCCTGTTATTTGCCGGCACCGGCGATCTGATCGCCGTCGCGGGTGAGGTAATAGGCTGCCAGGATCGGCAGGAAGGTGACGAGCACCACGACCATGGCAACCACATTGGTGACCGGGCGCTGGCGCGGGCGAATGAGTTCTTCCAGCATCCAGATCGGCAAGGTCGATTGCTGGCCGCCGGTGAAAGTGGTGACGATGACCTCATCGAAGGAAAGAGCGAAAGCGAGCATGCCGCCGGCAAGAAGGGCGGTGCCGATATTCGGCAGGATGATATGACGGAAGGTCTGGAAGCCGTCGGCGCCGAGATCCATCGAAGCCTCGATCAGCGAGCCGGAGGTACGGCGGAAGCGGGCAACCGCATTGTTGTAGACGACGACCACGCAGAAGGTCGCGTGGCCGAGCACGATGGTCCACACCGAAAACGGAATGTCGAAAAGACTGAAGGCGGAGCGTAGCGCAATGCCGGTGATGATGCCGGGTAGGGCGATCGGCAGGATGACCAGCAGCGAGATCGCCTCGCGCCCGAAAAACCTCGTCTGGCTGACGGCTGCCGCGCAGAGCGTGCCGAGGAGGAGCGCGATCGTGGTGGCGATGACGGCGACCTGCACGGAGAGGCCAAGCGCCGACCAGACGTCCGGCCGGTTCCAGGCAATGGTGAACCATTGCAGCGTCAGGCCGGGCGGCGGCCACTGATAGCTCTTTTCCTCGGTCGTGAAGGCATAGACGAAGATCAGCAGGATCGGCAGGTGCAGGAAGAGCAATCCGACGGCTGCGGCGATCTTCAGGGTCAGTGGCGATCTCTTGAGGTCAGAGCGCATCGAAGGCTCCCATTTTCCTGGCGAGCGACAGATAGAGCGCCATGATGACGATCGGCACCACGGAGAAGGCGGCGGCGAGCGGCACGTTGCCGGCCGTTCCCTGCTGGGCGTAGACGGCCTGGCCGATGAAGAGCCTGGACGAGCCGATGATCTGCGGGATGATGTAATCGCCCAGTGTCAGCGAGAAGGTGAAGATCGAACCGGCGACGATGCCGGGGAGCGCCAAGGGCAGCAGCACGGTGCGGAAGGTCTGCCGTGGTGTGGCGCCGAGATCGGCCGAGGCCTCGATCAGGTTGCCGGGCACACGCTCGAGGGCCGCCTGGGTCGGCAGGATCATATAGGGAAGCCAGATATAGACGAAGACGATGAAGGTGCCGAGGTAGCTTACCGACAGCGAATTGCCGCCGACGACGGGCAGGTCCAGGATGCCGTCGAGCAGCCAGGAGAGGTGAAGCTTCTCGAAGATCCAGGTGAGGATGCCTTCCTTGGCGAGGATCAGCTTCCAAGCGTAGATCTTGACGAGATAGCTCGACCAGAGCGGCAGCATGACGCCGAGATAGAAGAGCGCCTTCCATCTGCCTTGCGCATAACGCGCCGCGTAATAGGCGATCGGGAAGGCAATCATAGCGGCAGCGACGGTGACCAGCGCTGCCATAACGACGGTGCGAATGATGATGTCGAAATTCGTCGGGCTCAGAAGCTGGGCATAGGTCGCAAGGCTGAATTCGTAATTCACCAGCCCGGAAAAATCGTCGATCGAGAAGAAGCTCTGCAGCAGCAGGGCGATCAGTGAGCCGATATAGATGATGCCGAGCCAGAGCAGCGGCGGCGTCAGCATCAGGAAGAGCAAGAGCTTCGGGTGCCGCCAGAAGGCATCCGACAGCCGGCCGAAAAGGCCGCCGCGCCCCGGGCGGATCGATGTCTTGCCGCCTGATAGGGTGAGCGCCGTCATGCCGCATCGTCCATGTAGTGAATATCGCCAGGCTGCCAGGCGAGATGGATGCCGGCGCCGACCTCGGGCACCGGCGCGCCCGCCGGCAGCATGACATGCAGCCGGCTGCCCCCGAGATCGACGCCGAGACGGGTGGCAGCGCCGAGGAAGCTTGCATTTTCGACTTTTGCCTCGATGCCGTCGCTTGCCAGGCGGATGGCCTCGGGGCGGAGGCTTGCCCAGCGCTTCTCGCCGCCGAGGAGGGCCATCAGATCAGGCGCAATCACGTTCGATGAGCCGACGAAATCGGCGACGAAGCGGGTCTTCGGGCAGCGATAGATATCCTGCGGTGTGCCCTGTTGAACGATGTTGCCATCGTTGAAGACAGCGACGCGATCGGCCATGGACAGCGCTTCGCCCTGATCATGCGTCACGAAGACGAAGGTAATGCCGAGCGCGCGCTGCAGGCTTTTCAACTCCTCCTGCATCTGCTCGCGAAGTTTCAGATCGAGCGCGCCGAGCGGCTCGTCGAGCAGCAGCACCTTCGGCTTGTTGACCAGCGCGCGAGCGAGCGCCACGCGCTGGCGCTGGCCGCCGGACAGTTGACCGGGACGGCGGGCGCCATAGCCCGGCAGCTTGACAAGATCGAGGGCTTCGCCCGCAGCCTTCATCCGCTCGGTCTTGCCGATGCCCTTGACCATCAGCCCGTAGGCGACATTGTCGAGAATGTTGAGATGCGGGAACAGCGCGTAGTCCTGGAACACGGTGTTGACGTTGCGGCGATAGGGCGGAACGCCGTCTGCGGTCTCGCCGAAGATCTGGATATGGCCGGCGGTCGGCTGCTCGAAGCCGGCGATCAATCTCAGGCAGGTCGTCTTGCCGGAACCGGACGGTCCGAGCATGGCGAAGAATTCGCCGGGCGCGATCTCGAGATCGACGCCGTCGACGGCGCGAACTTGGCCGAAATGGCGCGATACCTGCTGGAAACGGACGGCTGATGTCATGGGGGGACTCCGGGTCTTGCATGTTCAGAGAGGGCTTTGGTCCAGGCTTAAAAAAGACCCCGCCCAAACCCCTCCCCACAAGGGGGAGGGGCTTAACCTGCCGCACTCCAGGATACACATTACTGTCGGATACGGCCGGGTTGGGTGCCACCTCTTAAGCCCCTCCCCTTTGTGGGGAGGGGTTGGGGAGGGGATTGCCCCATACGCAGCGGCTCGGCTCACCGCCCGCCGATCACGCCGATATAATCTGACACCCAACGATGATAGGGCACACATTCGCTCTGCGTGGTGCATTTGGCGACCGGGGTTTTCCAGAACTTGATCTTGTCGAAGTGATCGAAGCCGTTGGTGGCGCAGCCGGCGTCTCCCATCAGTGCGTTGCCCTTGCAGGCGGCGGGAACCGAAGGCACGGCGCCGAACCAAGCCGCGGCATCGCCCTGGACTTTGGCCTGCAGCGAATGTTCCATCCACATATAGGCGCAGTTCGGATGTTCGCTGTCGGCGTGCAGCATGGTGGTGTCGGCCCAGCCGGTGACGCCTTCATCGGGGAAAGTCGAGGCGATCTTCTGTTTGTCGGCCTGCAGCAGGTTCACCTGGAAGGGCCAGGAGCCGGAGGCGACGACGCCTTCGTTCTTGAAGTCGTCGATCTGGATCATCGCGTCGTGCCAGTAGCGGGAGACGAGCTTGCGCTGGCCGCGCAGCAGATCGAGGGCAGCCTTGTACTGGTCCTCGGTCAACTCGTAGGGATCCTTGATGCCGAGATCCGGCTTGTGCGCCATCAGATACATCGCCGCGTCGGCGATATAGATCGCGCCGTCATAGGCCTGAACGCGACCCTTGTTCGATTTGCCGTCCGGCAGCGTCTGCTCCTCGAAGACGACATTCCAACTGGTCGGCGCCTTGTCCTTGAAGGCATCGGTATTGTACATCAGCACATTCGGCCCCCAGAGGTAGGGCACGCCGTAATGGACGTCGCCGACCGTATACCACGGGCCCTTTTGCAGACGCTCGTCGACGGTCTTGAAGCTCGGAATCAGGTTGGTGTTGATCGGCTGGACCCGCTTGCCGGCGATGAGGCGGAGCGAGGCGTCGCCCGATGCCGTGACGAGATCGAAGCCGCCTTCGTTCATCAGCGATACCATTTCATCCGAGGTGGCGGCGGTCTTGACGGAAACCTTGCAGCCGGTCTCCTTTTCGAAACCCGTGACCCAGTCGTAGTTCTTGTCGGTTTCGCCGCGCTCGATATAGCCGGCCCAGGCGACGATGCTGACGGCACCTTCGCCTTTGCCGAGCGCCTTCAGCGGTTCGGCGGCGATGCCCTGCGTCGCGAAGCTCAGGCAGGCAAGCGCTGCCGTGCAGGATTTCAAGAGATGCGTCATCATCCGTCTCCCCGTCTGGTGCCACTTTTGCGGCGGTTTGTTCCCGAATGAAAAGGTGGCGCGAAAAGGCCGCTTTCGCAAATTCATTTATCAGAAAGGTGTTATCGGAAATTCCGATATCAGCGGATGCGGCCGGAGCGCAGACTTTCGGCGATGCCGACGAAATCGCGTGCCGCCTGCGGCAGGCTGGAGCCCTTGCGCCAGACCATGCCGACCTGGACGACCGGCAGCGAACCGGAGACGTCGCGGCTTTCGATGCGGTCGCCTTCGAGCGACCACGGGCGGTACACGAGATCGGGAAGCAGCGCCACGCCGGCGCCCGTGGCAACCAGACTGCGCACCGCCTCCACCGATCGGGTGCGGAAGGCGACATGCGGGCGGGCGCCGAGGGCTGACAGCAGCTTGCCGGTATTCTCCTCGATTTCGTCGACCGTCAGCATGATCAGCGGTTCGCGGGCAATGTCGGCGACCGAGATGATTTCGGCCGAGACCAGCGGATGGCCCATCGGCAGCCAGAGCCGATAGGGCGAGGTTTCGAGGATCTCGGCCTGCAGCGCCATGCGGTCGCGCAGGTTTGATATCACCATGACGGCGACATCGAGTTCGCCGCCGACCAGGAGGTGTTCGAGGTAGCCGCCATTGTCCTCGATGGCGCTGACCTCGATGCCAGGGCAGGCGCGCCGGTATCGCGCCAGGAGGTCGGAGAGCACGTAGCCGGCGACAAGCGAAGTGACGCCGATGTTCAGCGTGCCGGAAAGGGCGCTTTGCTGGCCGGAGAAGCTGGTGCGCGCATCGGAAACGGAGGCGAGGATCTTCGTCGCGTGACGCAGGAACTGATGGCCGTTATGGGTGATCGTCAGGCCGCGCGGGTGGCGCTCGAAGAGCGTAACGCCGAGGTCCGTTTCGAGCTCCTTGAGCGCTTCCGTCACCGAGGATTGCGAGATCGAAAGGTTCTGTGCGGCGCGCGTTACCGAACCCTGTTCGGCGACGGCGACGAAATATTGAACCTGGCGAAGCGTGAAGGCCATGGGCGTTTAGAGCATGGCGGAACAGGCCGTGGCAAGCGGCCGGGAAAAGCGGACCTTTTTTGGTGTTTTCTCAAAATGGCGCAGGCTTTGCACCCCCACTTAAACTTTCGGAAACGTCATTTCCTTAGCATTATCAGCACTTGTCCTGCGTTGGAGTTTCAGATGGCGGAGCAGTTGGCGTGAAGGCCTTACTGCGCATGTTCCGGCCTTCCCGGAAATTGGCAATCATCATCGGTGGAGTCGCTCTTCTGGCGGGCGTTTCCGGCGGCGCGGCTGTTTATGTCGGCAAGGACAGGCTGATGGGTGCCGCCGGTGGTGGCTACGGGCTCGAATGCAGCGACATCAACCTGGTGACGATCCGGAAGCAGGACCACATCTGGGTGCGCAAATACATCAAGACCGAACCGACCGACGGGATGACGCGCGTCAAGACAGCGCTTCGGGTCGCCCAGGCCGTTTACGAAGCGCAGAAGCCGGATCTGGTCCAGGTGGTGGTGCTCGACGAGAACGGCCCGACATTGCGCGCCGACATCCGCGGCCGAGCGATCGGCGCCGACGTCGTCTATATCCCGCATCCCGACAAGACCGTTCCCGGCCTCGACGACAAGACGTATACGGCGCGCTATTATGACGGAAAGGCCAGCAAAAACGGGCTGTTTTTCGGCGAGCGCATAGATATGCCCTCCGACGAAATCGCCATGATCAGTTCCGGTTTCAAGGATCCCGAGGATTGCGTCGATCCGGTCGCCGTTGGCTCCACGAAAAACGGGGAAAAGGGCAAGAAGGTCGCAGGCGGCGCACATGGCGCAGCACCGGCGGCCGAAAGCAAGGCCGTGCCTGCTGCGGAGAGCGGCGGGGCGGATGTGGTGGCGGAGGCACCGGCCGAAGAGCCGCCGGCGGAAGCCGCCAAGACCCACTGAACGGCGGCATAAAAACGGAGCGCCGGCCGGCACTCCGCTTATTTTGTTTCGATACTTTATTTCCGTCAGTCGGCCTTGTTGCGGCGAGCCGGGAAGAGGATGACGTCGCGGATCGACGGGGCGTTGGTCAGCAGCATGATGAGGCGGTCGACGCCGATGCCGAGGCCGCCTGCTGGCGGCATGCCCTGGTCGATCGCATCGAGGAATTCCTCGTCCAGCTGCTTTTCCTTTTCGCCGCGGGCATGCGCCTGTTCGAGTTGCTCGACCATGCGGCGGCGCTGCTCTTCGGGATCGTTCAGCTCCGAGAAAGCGTTGCCGAGTTCCCAGGCATTGCAATAGGTCTCGAAGCGCTCGACGAGCCGCGGCTCGCCCGGCACTTCCTTGGCGAAGGGCGAGATGTCCTTCGGGAAATGCGTGACGTGAGACGGCTGGATCAGCGTCGATTCAACCTTTTCCTCGAAGATGAAGGCGAGGCATTCGCCCCAGGTCCAATCCTTCTCCACCGCGAAGCCGGCTGCCTTGGCGGCGGCGCGGGCTTCCTCGTCGGTCTTGATCGCAATGAAATCGATGCCGGTGGCGTGCTTGACGGCATCGGGCATCGGCACGCGCTCGAACGGCCCCTTGAAGGACAGGCGCTTGTCGCCGAAGTCGAATTCCGTCGTGCCATGGATGGAGAGCGCCAGGGTTTCGAACAGCCGCTCGACGAGGTCCATCATGTCCTCGTAATCGGCATAGGCCCAGTAACATTCCATCATCGTGAATTCAGGATTGTGCCGGGTAGAGACGCCTTCGTTACGGAAGTTTCGGTTGATCTCGAAGACCTTGTCGGTCAGGCCCGAAACCAACGTGCGCTTCAAGAACAGTTCCGGCGCGATGCGCAGGTACATGTCGAGCTTCAGCGTGTTGTGATGCGTCTTGAACGGCTCGGCGGTGGCGCCGCCATAGATCGATTGCAGCATCGGCGTCTCGACTTCCATGAAGCCGTCATTCTCCATGAAGCGGCGGATGCCGGATACGATCCTCGAGCGCTGCTGGAAGCGAAGCTTCGAATCCTCATTGGTCATGATGTCGAGATGGCGCTTGCGATAACGCAGCTCGATGTCGGAGAGGCCGTGCCACTTCTCGGGCATCGGCAACAGCGACTTGGTCAGCATTTCGATCTTCTGAGCGTTGATCGTCAGTTCGCCGCGCTTGGTGCGGCGTACGATGCCGGTGACGCCGATGATGTCGCCGATGTCGATCATCGGCAGCAGCGCCCGGGCCTCTTCCGGCGTCGTATCCTTATGGCTGAAGATCTGGATCTTGCCGCCGGCGTCGTGGATGTCCATGAACATGCCGGAGTTGCGCGAGGAATAAACGCGGCCGGCAACGGTGACGATGTCCTGCGTCTCGACGTCGGGTTCCAGAGATTCGTATTTGGCACCGAGTTCGGCATTGGTCATCGTCCGGTGGAAATGCGCCGGATAGACCTCGCCGATCTGCTCGCGCAGCAGCTTCAGTTTCTGGGCGCGCACCTCAGTCACGTCGGAGGAAAGGGTGTTCTCGGTCTTGTTGTCAGCCACTGTGGAATCCTCTGACTGTTCTTACTTCGAGCCAACGAGGGCGGCGACCGCCTGCGAGGCGAGCTTCAGGCGCTGACGCACGACGGACCGGCCGAGGATCGCCATGGAATCGAAGAGCGGCAGGGAACGCGACGAGCCGGACACAGCGACGAAGAGGGGCGAGACCACGACCTTCAGCTTCTTGCCCATGCGGTCGGCGATCGCGCGCAGCTCCGCCTCGATCGTCTCGACATTCCATTCCAGGATCTTTTCGAGATCCGGCTGAACAGTGTTGAGGATCTCCAGGATCTCTTCCGGCGGCGACTTGATCTTGGCGAAGTCGGAAGGCTGCAGGCCGAGATCGGACTTCAGCAGAAAGCCGGCAAGGTCGGGCAGTTCGCCGAGCTTTGAAATGCGCGTCTGCGACAGGCGCAGGCCCGCCATCAGGCGATCGTTTTCCATCGCCCAGCTCAGCACGCGGCCACGGAACTCTTCTTCCGACAGCTTCTCGCGGATCCAGCGGCCGTTCAGCCAGTCGAGCTTCTGGATGTCGAAGATCGCGCCGGCCTTGGAGAGGTTTTCCGGGTCGAACTTCTCGGAGAGCTCATCCACCGTCAACAGCTCCTCGCCTTCGGCGATCTGGATGAAGAACAGGCCGAGGAAGTTCATCAGCGCTTCCGGGATATAGCCGAGCGCGGAATAATAGGAGATCGAGGTCGGGTTCTTGCGCTTCGACAATTTCGATTTGTCGGCATTGCGCATCAGTGAGAGATGCATGAAGACCGGCTGATCCCAGCCGAAATAGCGATAGAGCAGAATGTGCTTCGGCACTGACGCCAGCCATTCCTCGCCGCGTGCCACATGGGTGATCTTCATCAGATGGTCGTCGATGACGTTGGCCATGTGATAGGTCGGCATGCCATCGGCCTTGATCAGCACCTGCATGTCAACGGAATCCCAGGGGATGGAGACATCGCCGTAGACACCGTCGTTGAAGTCGCAGGAGCCTTCGGCCGGGATCTTCATCCGGACGACGGTCGTCTCGCCGGCTGCCATGCGCGAGGTCACTTCCTCTGCGGTCAGGTTGAGGCAGAGGCCGTCATACTTCGGCGGCTTGCCGGCGGCGCGCTGGGTTTCGCGCATCTGTTCGAGGCGCGCGGGGGTGCAGAAACAGCGGAAGGCATGCCCCTTTTCCAGCAATTCCTCGGCGTAAGGCTGGTACATCGGCTTGCGGTCGGACTGGCGATAGGGGCCGTAGGGACCGCCGATATCCGGGCCTTCCTTCCATTCCAGGCCGCACCATTTCAGGGCGTCCAACACCTTCGTCTCGAATTCCGGGGTCGAGCGCGTCGCGTCGGTATCCTCGATACGCAGAATGAACTCGCCGCCGTGCTTCTTGGCGAAAAGGTAGTTGAAGAGAGCGATGTAAGCGGTGCCGACATGCGGCTCGCCGGTCGGCGAGGGAGCGATGCGGACGCGGACGCCGGAAGTTGTCATTGGTATGGCCCGTCAATGAACGGCGGACGGCTTTCCAGGGAAAGCGACGTTCGGCCGAAGGATGCAGATATCTTCATCGGCAAACCGGCCGAAAAAGGGCATGCGCCCGCACTATCCGCCAATCGTCCGTTCGGCTGGCCTTAGGCCATATTCAACCGGGCGCGTCAAGAAAAACCACGCCTGCAAAGGCCCGATGGCATTGAGGAGCGGCGCGCCGGTTTTCGGCGCGCCTTCCCGCTTCAATCTCAATGCGCGCCTTCCCGCTTGCGCTTGCGGGCATTGCGCGCAAACATGTTCAGCACCTCGACCAGCGCCGAGAAGGCCATGGCGGCGTAGACGTAGCCCTTCGGCACATGGAAGCCCATGCCTTCGGCGATTAGCGTCGTGCCGATCATCAGCAGGAAGGCGAGCGCCAGCATGACGATCGTCGGGTTCCGCTCGATAAAGTTGGCAAGCGGGGTTGCGGCAACCAGCATGACGGTAACGGCGGCGACGACGGCGACCACCATGATCGGCAGATGCGGCGTCATGCCGACGGCGGTGATGATGCTGTCGACCGAAAAGACAAGGTCGAGCAGCAGGATCTGGCCGATCGCCGATGCAAAGCCTGTCGTGGTGGATTTCGCGATGAAATCCTCCTGCTGGTCTATAGGATCGACGCTGTGGTGAATTTCCTTGGTGGCTTTCCAGACTAGGAACAAGCCGCCGGCGATCAGGATCAGATCCTTCCAGGAGAAGCCGTGTCCGAAAGCCTCGAACAGCGGTTCGGTCAGCTGCACGATCCAGGCGACGGTGCCGAGGAGTGCCAGGCGCATGACGAGCGCAAGACCGATGCCGATCTTGCGAGCCTTCTCCCGGTGCTCAGGCGGCAGTTTGTTGGTGAGAATGGAAATGAAGATCAGGTTGTCGATCCCGAGAACGACTTCCATAACCACCAGCGTGATGAGCGCCACCCAGGCGGCCGGATCCTGAATGAGCGTCATGATTCCCTGCATAAGCGTATATCCCTCTTGCGTCACATGCGTGAATGACGCGCGCAATGTAGTGTCGGTAGCCTGCTACGCAAGCGCCGCAAGGGGGTATACGAAATCGTTGTGACTTTTATTCCCTAGAACAGGATGATTTAAGGCCGGGTCGGCCTTAAATTTGAATCCTGTTCTAAATTAAAGAGTTAGAGCATGATGTCATGAGAAAACCGCTCACACTTTCGGCATCATGCTCTGATCGGCAGCCAGATTTCGGTGACGCCCATGCCTGTATGGGGGTCGAAGCGCTCATCGTAGCGTTCGAACATGTCGGGCGTCTCGCCATGTTCCAGGCCCGAGGTCGGCCACCATGTGCCGAAGATCCTGTGCATGGTCGCGGGAATGCCGGAGACATGGCCGCGGTGGGCAAAGACGACGTAACGTTGGCCGGGAAGCTTGAGTGTGGCAAAATCCGCCGGCAGATCACCGGCATCGGCGACTTCGGCCGCGGCTATATAGCGGAATATCTCCGCCTCGCCGTCGATATGGGTGCAGATGCCGTAGGCGACATTGCCTTTCTGTCCCGAGATATGGCCGAAATGGGCATTGAACTTCTGCCAGAGAGACGGGATGGCGGCGTTGCCGCCATAGGGGTAGGTTTCCTGCAAGCCGGCAAACAGCATCGGCGGAAGGGTTTCGAGGCGGGGCGGTTCGAGGTCGTTGAGGTGGGTGGGGTCCATTCTGATTGGCTCCAGCAGGACAAGGTTACGGGCGTGCCCTTGCCGACGCGCAGCATCCGGCGTCACGCCGAACTGGTCGCGGAAGGCGCGGGTGAAAGCCTCGTGCGAGCCATAGCTCGCACAAAGCGCAACCTCGAGAATGGTGGATGAACCGCCGATCAATGCGGGCACGGCGCGGCTGAGGCGCCGCCCTCTTATGTAGCTGCTGATCGAGTGGCCGGTAACGAGCCCGAAGACGCGCGACAGGTGGTAACGCGACAATCCGGCTGCTTCCGATATCTCTTCCAGCGACAGATCGTTTTCGAAATGGCTCTCTATGAACCAGATCGCCCGTCCGACGGCGCTCATTCTCAATCTCCTGGTTGCGGCTTCTTCCTTAACGAAAAGCCGGTATCCGGATTTGATCGCTATTGCGGGATTCTGGCCGATGGAGCGCGGCAGTCAACGGTGGGGCCAAAGGTGGATCAGACGGTCTCGTGCTGGCGCGCGCCGTAGGCGGCCATGAAGACCCGGATTGCGCCGCAGATGACGCGCTCGATTTCGTCGCGATGCGGCGGCTCTTCCATGCTTCCGAACAGGCGGAGCTTGAAGAAACTGCCGCTGGCGAGGTCGAGAAACTGGCCGGCGGCCAGATCGATATCGTCGATTTCGAGCCTGCCTTCGGCGATGTGCCGTTCCAGGAAGTCGCGCATGATGGTGCGCAGGTTTTCCGGGCCCTTGAAGAAGCGTTGGCAGAGCACCGGCATGCGGTCGCGCACGCCAAGAACGGTGCGCATGGCACTGATGACCTTTTCATCGGTCATATGGGTGACGAAGCTCACCCCGAATTCGTACAGACCGGCTTCGGGATCGTCATGTTCGGCAAGCGCCGTGCGCACGGCCGCCACGAAGGCGGCGCGCTCGGCCTCGATCATCGCCGAAAACAATTCTTCCTTGTTGGTGAAATAGACGTAGAGCGTCCCCTTGGAGACGCCGGCCTCGCGCGTCACGTCGTTCATGCTGGCGGCGTCGAAACCCATCTTCATGAAGACGCGCTTGGCGCCGGCGAGAATCTGCTGACGCTTGGCCGGATCTTCGCCCGCAGCAAATCGGCCTCCTCCAACGGGAGGGCTGAAGACGGCGGCGTGGTCGGGTTTCAGCGTCATTTATCCTTAACCGTGTTCACGGTTTCGTTTTTTCTTTAAAAGAAATCGAACCGATTGGTTCTATACATCTTGATATGACGGTAAAACAGGTTTAAGTCAACTGAACCGAACCGTTCAGTTCGATTACTTACTCCAAGATCGGTAAAGTGGCCATGTCGAGCAACCAGAAAAGCAGCGTCGCGCGGATCGTTAGCGAAAACGCCGGAGCCGAAGAGGCCACTGCTGAAGTCGCGGCCGTTGCAGAAGCTCCGACGGCGGAAGCCCGCGAGATGCCATCTGCGCCTGCGCAGTCGGCGCCGGCTCCGGCCGCTGCAGCTGCGAAGAAGCGCCGCAGCCCGGTGCTGCCGATCTTTGTTCTCGCTCTTCTCGCGGGCGGCGGCTGGTATGGTTACGAATGGTGGACGAACGGCCGCTTCATGGTGTCGACTGACGACGCCTATATCGAGGGCGATATTGCAACGATTTCGCCGAAGGTCACGGGCTACGTCGCGAAAGTGAATGTAGTCGCCAACCAGGAAGTCAAAGCGGGCGACGTGCTTGCCACGCTTGATAACGGCGACTATCAGAACGCCCTCGATCAGGCCGAGGCCCAGATCGCCACTGAACAGCTTTCGCTGCAGCGCATTGACGCGCAGATCGAAGGCGCCAATGCCAGCCTCGTGCAGGCGCGGGCGCAAAAGGTGGCACTCGAAGCGGCCGTTCGCGGTGCCGAGATCACCCAGAAGCGCCAGAGCGATTTGCAGGCGAAGTCGGTCGGCACCGCCGCCGATCTCGATAATGCCAATATCGCTCTCGACCAGGCCAAGGCCAATCTTGCCGGCGGCGATGCCAACATCACTGCTGCGCAGGCTAACATCACCATTCTCCAGGCCCAACGCAAGGAGGCCGAAGGCTCGGTCCGTTCGCTGGAAATCTCGCGCGACAAGGCCGCCCGCGACCTGTCCTTCACCGTGCTCAAGGCACCTTATGACGGCATCGTCGGCAACCGCTCGGTTCAGGAAGGCGATCTCGTTTCTCCCGGTCAGCGTCTGATGGCGCTTGTTCCGGTGCGCCGGCTTTATATCGACGCCAACTTCAAGGAAACGCAGATCCAGCATCTGGTGCCCGGCTCGAAGGTCAACGTCCATGTCGATGCCTATAGCGATCATCCTGTGGTCGGGACCGTCGAATCGATCTCGCCGGCTTCCGGCTCGGTCTTTTCGATGCTGCCGCCGGAAAATGCCACGGGCAACTTCACCAAGGTGATCCAGCGCGTGCCGGTGCGCATCGCGCTGCCGCAGGATGCGCTCGACAGCGGGCGTCTGCGCGCCGGCCTCAGCGTCGTCGTCGACGTCGACACCCGCACGGCGCCGAGCAAGTAAGCCTTTAGAAAAGGCGGAGGTGGTCCGATGGCCGGAAGTGCGACAGCAACAGCAGGGACGATTCCGGCAGCGCCCGCCCACGCCGAGGATCACATGGATCCGAGGAAGCTCATCGCCTTCTTCGCGATGGTGCTCGGCATGTTCATGTCGATCCTCGACATCCAGATCGTCTCGGCCTCGCTTGCCGAAATCCAGGC
Organism: Rhizobium sp. NZLR11; assembly: GCF_019685115.1. Lineage (NCBI taxonomy): Bacteria > Pseudomonadati > Pseudomonadota > Alphaproteobacteria > Hyphomicrobiales > Rhizobiaceae > Rhizobium > Rhizobium sp. NZLR11. The sequence continues at coordinate 75,598 of NZ_JABDWD010000004.1, forward strand.
CGGCCTCTCGGCCGGCAGCGACGAAGTCGGTTGGGTGCAGACGGCCTATCTGATCGCCGAAGTGATCATGATTCCGCTTTCGGGCACGCTGGCGCGCATCATCTCGACGCGTTATCTCTTCGCAATCTCCGCTGCCGGGTTCACCATGGCGAGCGCGCTTGCGGCGACGGCGACGAATATCGACCAGATGATCGTCTACCGGGCCATCCAGGGTTTTATCGGCGGCGGCATGATCCCGTCGGTCTTCGCGGCCGCCTTCACCATCTTTCCGGCGTCGAAGCGCAGCATCGTTTCGCCGATCATCGGCCTGATCGCGACGCTGGCGCCGACCATTGGCCCCACCGTCGGCGGCTATCTCAGCCATGCCTTTTCCTGGCACTGGCTGTTCCTCGTCAATATCGTTCCCGGCATCATCGTCACGATCGTCACCTGGAACTTCATCGATTTCGACAAGCCGGAACTGTCGCTTTTCAAGAAGTTCGACTGGTGGGGGCTTTTCTCGATGGGCATCTTCCTCGGTGCGATGGAATATGTGCTCGAAGAGGGCAATTCGAACGATTGGTTCAACGACAGCTCCATCGCCATCGCTGCCGTCGCCTCGTGCGTTGCGGCCATCATCTTCTTCTATCGCGCCTTCACGGTGGAGTTCCCCGTCGTCGACCTCAAGGCCTTTTCGAACCGGAATTTCTCCTTCGGCTCGATCTTCTCCTTCGTCATGGGCATCGGCCTCTATGGCCTCACCTACATCTACCCGGTCTATCTTGGACGCATCCGCGGCTATGATTCGCTGATGATCGGCCAGACGATGTTCGTCTCCGGGCTTGCGATGTTTTTCACCGCGCCGATCGCCGGCAAGCTGTCGACGAAGATGGACCTGCGCCTGATGATGGTGATCGGTTTCACCAGCTTCGCCGCCGGTACCTACATCATGATTCACCTGACGGCGGATTGGGATTTCTACGAACTGTTCATCCCGCAGATCCTGCGCGGTTTCGGGCTGATGATGTGCATGGTGCCGATCAACAATATCGCACTCGGCACGATGCCGCCGTCGCGCATCCGCGGCGCATCCGGCCTGTTCAACCTGACCAGAAACCTCGGCGGCGCCGTCGGTCTTGCCGTCATCAACACCGTGCTCACCAACCGACAGGACGTGCACTATGAACGGCTGCGGGAGAATATGGACTGGGGCAATCCGGCGGCGATCGACCAGATGAACAACATGACCGCCAATTTCAACACCTATGGCATGGATGGCGCCTCGGTCGCGATCAAGCAGATGGTCGGTCTGGCCACCAAGCAGGCGATCGTCCTCTCTTTCAGCGACGTGTTCCTCATCCTGACCGCGCTTTTCGTTGCGATGATCCTCGGTGTCGCCATGATCAAGAAACCTGCGCCGCAAGGCGGGGGAGGCGGTGGCGGCCACTGACCTCCGGCCTGCCGCCCCTTGAAAGGCCCTCTCCGGAGGGCCTTTTTGTTTGCCGGTTTCCGACCTCTATGCCATCGGGCGGATGATCGCTGGCGGGATCAGTCCGAAGCAGATATCAATACCGGAAAATCGATAAGGGAACCGGCCTGTTCGATTTTTTGATTTACGTACATCAAATTTGGCGCTAATGGTCTCGTCAGGAGGAATGATGAGGCCTACAGTTCACGATATCGCCGCTGCCGCCGGTGTCAGTCTTGCGACTGTCGACCGGGTTCTCAACCAGCGCCCAGGTGTGCGTCACGTCACGCGGGAGAAGGTCGAAACGGCGATCCGTGAGCTCGGTTATATCAGAGACGTCGCCGCCGCCAATCTCGCCAAGGGACGTACCTATCCACTGGTGTTCATCCTTCCGGCCAGCGACAATTCCTTCATGCACGGGCTCAATGCCGAGATCCGGCAGGCGGTGCTTCGCTCGCCGGCCGAGCGTACCGATATCCGCACCATCGAGGTGCCGGCTTTCGATCCGGCAGCCCTTGTCTCCGTGCTCGAAGAGCTTTCCCGGGAGAGGCCTTGCGGCATCGCGATGGTCGCGACCGATGCACCTGACGTGCGCGCCACCGTCGACAGGCTGGTGCGCGAGCGCTTTCCCATCGTCACCCTGGTTTCCGATCTCACCGGATCGCTGCGCCATCATTATGCCGGCGTCGACAATATCGCGGCCGGCCGTACAGCGGCCCGCTTGCTCGGGCGATTTCTCGGATCGCGAAAGGGCGAGATCGCCGTGCTCGCCGGCTCCATGATGGTGCGCGACCATCGCGAGCGGCTGGAGGGCTTTGCCGCAGTCATGGCTGCGGAGTTTCCGCATCTTGCGATCCTGCCGGTTCTCGAAGGCCGCGACGACCCCGAGGTCGCCCATAGGCTCGTTGCCGACGCGCTCGGGAATGCCGATATCATCGGCGTCTACAGCCTAGGCGCCGGCAATCGCGGCCTGATCCGGGCGTTGAAGGAGAAGGCCGTCGGCCGGACGCTGACGGTCATCGCCCACGAGCTCACCGCCCATACGCGCGCAGCACTCGTCGACAATACGATCGATGCGATCCTCAACCAGGACGCCGGCCATGAAGTGCGTAGCGCCATCCGTGTATTGAAAGCCAAGGCGGACGGGCTTGCCGTCATCGAAGCGCAAGAGCGCATCCGCCTCGACATATTTCTGAAAGACAATCTGCCGTAACGGCAAAGGAGAATACCCCATGTATCTCGGTCTCGATCTCGGAACCTCCGGCGTCAAGGCGATGCTGATCGACGGCGATCAGAAGATCGTCGGCTCGGCCAATGGTGCGCTCGACGTCTCGCGTCCGCATTCTGGCTGGTCGGAGCAGGAGCCGGCCCACTGGGTGCGTGCGACGGAGGAGGCCGTCGCCGGCCTCAAGGCGAAACATCCGAAGGAGCTGGCTGCAGTCAAGGGCATCGGCCTTTCCGGCCAGATGCACGGCGCGACGCTCATCGATGCCACCGACAAGGTGCTGCGTCCCTGCATTCTCTGGAACGACACGCGCAGCCACGTCGAGGCTGCGGCCCTCGATGCCGATCCGCGCTTCCGCGCGCTTACCGGCAATATCGTCTTTCCTGGCTTTACGGCGCCGAAGCTCGCCTGGGTCGAGAAGCATGAGCCCGATGTCTTTGCCAGGATCGCCAAGGTGCTGCTGCCGAAGGACTATCTGCGTCTTTGGCTGACCGGCGAATATATCTCCGAAATGTCGGATTCGGCCGGCACTTCCTGGCTTGATACCGGCAAGCGGGCCTGGTCGTCCGAACTGCTGGCTGCCACCAATCTTTCCAAGGAGCAGATGCCGGCACTCGTCGAAGGCACCGAGCAGGCCGGCAAGCTGCGGGCGGAACTTGCTACGCAATGGGGCATTTCCGGCGATGCCGTCGTTGCCGGCGGCGCGGGCGACAATGCAGCCTCGGCCTGCGGCATGGGCACGGTCAGCGACGGCGCCGCCTTCGTCTCGCTCGGCACGTCGGGCGTGCTTTTTGCCGCCAACGGCTCCTATCTGCCGAAGCCGGAAAGCGCCGTGCATGCCTTCTGCCACGCGCTGCCGAACACCTGGCACCAGATGGGCGTCATCCTGTCGGCCACCGATGCGCTTAACTGGCATTCCGGGGTCACCGGCAAATCGGCCGCCGACCTGACCGGAGAACTCGGCGAGACGCTGAAGGCGCCGACCGGCGTCAGCTTTCTCCCCTATCTCTCCGGTGAGCGCACGCCGCACAATGATGCCGTCATCCGCGGCGCCTTCATCGGCCTCGAACATGAAAGCAGCCGTCTCGTGCTGACCCAGGCGGTGCTCGAGGGTGTTGCCTTTGCCATCCGCGATAATCTCGAAGCGCTGCGCTCGGCCGGCACCGGCATATCCCGCGTCACGGCAATCGGCGGCGGTTCGCGCTCGCGTTACTGGCTGGCGTCGATCGCGACCGCGCTCGGCGTTCCGGTCGACCTGCCGGCCGATGGCGATTTTGGCGCGGCCTTCGGCGCCGCCCGCCTCGGTCTTATCGCGGCAACCGGGGCAGATCCGATTGCCGTCTGCACGCCGCCGGTGACATCGGGCACGATCGAGCCGGTGTCTGCACTGAGCGGCACTTATGAGGATGCCTACAAGCGCTACCGCGCACTCTATCCGGCGATAAAATCGCTGGCGCATTGAGAACTGGAGCCAGCGGCCCCCTCATCCGCCGGCCGGCACCTTTGCCTGGTCGAGCCGCGGGTCTCGCCCGTCCTTCGGACCCCGGAGGGGAGAAGAGACTCGCAGCGGTGCCTCCGTTCCTCTTCTCCCCTCGGGGAGAAGGTGGCCCGAAGGTCGGATGAAGGGGCTGGATGGCACAGACGATAAGACTGAACTACCGACCCAAGGAGACCCAAGATGAGCACCGGATTTTTCGGCGATATCCAGAAAATAAAATACGAAGGCCCCGACAGCACCAATCCGCTGGCCTTCCGCCATTACCAGCCGGACGAGATCGTCATGGGCAAGCGCATGGAAGACCACCTGCGCTTTGCCGTGGCCTATTGGCACACCTTCACCTGGCCGGGCGGCGACCCCTTCGGTGGCCAGACCTTCCTGCGCCCTTGGTTCGAGGACACGATGAAGGCCGCCAAGCTCAAGGCCGACGTCGCCTTCGAATTCTTCTCGCTGCTCGGCTCGCCCTATTACTGCTTCCATGACGCCGACGTGCGTCCGGAGGGCAAGAATTTCGCCGAGAACACCAAAAACCTCAATGAGATCGTCGACTACTTCGCCGAGAAGCAGGCCGCAACCGGCACCAAGCTGCTCTGGGGCACGGCAAACCTGTTCTCCAACCGCCGCTACATGTCCGGTGCGGCGACCAACCCGGATCCTGACGTTTTTGCTTTCGCCGCCGCGACGGTCAAGACCTGCATCGACGCGACGCAGAAGCTGGGCGGCGAGAACTACGTGCTCTGGGGCGGCCGCGAAGGCTACGAGACGCTGCTCAACACCGATCTCAAACGTGAGCTCGACCAACTCGGACGCTTCCTCAACCTCGTCGTCGAATACAAGCACAAGATCGGCTACAAGGGCACGATCCTGATCGAGCCGAAGCCCCAGGAGCCGACCAAGCACCAGTACGATTACGACGTTGCGACCGTCTATGGCTTCCTCAAGAAGCACGGACTTGAAAACGAGGTGAAACTCAATATCGAGCAGGGCCACGCGATCCTCGCCGGCCACTCCTTCGAGCACGAGCTGGCGCTTTCCAATGCGCTCGGCATCTTCGGCTCGATCGACATGAACCGCAACGACTACCAATCTGGCTGGGATACCGACCAGTTCCCGAACAATGTTCCCGAAATGGCGCTCGCTTACTATCACGTTCTGGCAGGCGGGGGCTTCAAAACCGGCGGCACCAATTTCGACTCGAAGCTGCGCCGCCAGTCTCTCGAGCCGGCGGATCTGCTGATCGGTCACATTGGCGGAATGGATTGCTGCGCCCGCGGCCTGAAGGCCGCTGCCAGGATGATCGAGGACAAGGCTCTGTCGCAGCCGCTCGCCGATCGTTATGCCGGCTGGGAATCCGCCGAGGCGCAGAAGCTCTTCCGCGGCGAGTATTCGCTGGATGAGATCACGACTTGGGTCGAGACCAAGGACGTCAATCCGCAGCCGAGATCCGGCAAGCAGGAACTGCTCGAGAACGTCGTCAATCGTTACGTCTGATCAAGCGCGCCGGCGGCGGCCAGCGGTCGTCGGCGCAACCCTTTCTGAACGGCTGCGGGCGCTATGTCCTCAGCCTCTATCTCTATCGGCTCAACGCTTCGACCAGTTGCGCGACGGCGCAGAGACGGAGTTTCGAACCACCAGATCCGGCCGGAGCAGGATTTCCGTTTCGGTCGGCCGGCCATCGGACAGGAGTTCGAGCAGCAGCGCCATCGCCTGTTTTCCGATCGCCGTTCTCGGTTGGCGGATCGTAGTCAGCGGCGGGGATATGAAGACGGCCTGCGGCACGTCGTCGAAACCGGTCACCGAGAAATCCCCCGGAATGTCGTAGCCTCGCGCGCCGAGCCCGATCATGACGCCGATCGCGGTCTGGTCGTTGACGCACATGAAGGCGGTCGGAAGCGTGTCGCGCATGAAAAGCTGTTCGACCGCATGCCGCCCGCTCTCGATCGTGCCATCGCCTTCGAGCACGATCCGCAAGTCGGGCGGGACGCCGGCGGCGTCGAGGCCGGCATCATAGCCCATGCGGCGTCTGGTATAGGCAAGCCGGGTGCGCGAATCGCCGATGAAGGCGATCTTTCGATGCCCTTCGGCCAGCAGCAGGTCCACCGCTTTCCTGGCGCCCTCGGTATCGTCGACGCCGACATAGGGAATGCCGCCGTTGAAGACAGGCTCGAAAACGCCGACGCTCGGCGGCAGCCGCGCAGTCATCGTCTGATGCCCGAAGGGCAGGATGCCGGTAAACAGGATAAGCCCGGCTGCCTGGTTGGAATTCAAGAATTTCAGATATTCGAGCCCGCGCTGGGCGTCGTTCTGCGTGTGGCCGATCAGGATGCCGTAGCCGTGCGCGCGCGCCTCGTTTTCCAACCCGACGAGAATGTTGGAGAAATTGGGGTCGCCGATATCGGGCGCCACGACGAGAATCATGTTGGAGCGGCCGAGCCTCAGGCTGCGCGCCATGGCATTGGTGGTGTAACCGGTGATCGCGATCGCCTGGTTGACCTTGAGGCGGGTGGAATTGGCGACCTTCTCCGGCATATGGATTGCCCGGGACACCGTCGCGATGGAGACCTCGGCGATCCGGGCGACGTCTTCGATTGTTGCGGGCGTGGAATTCGACACTGGGCTCTGCCTTGGGCTGTCTTCGCCGCGACACTACACAGACTTGTCGGGAGGTCAAAGGCAGGCTTCAACTGATCTGTGTAAATCAACGATGTAAACCTTTACACGATGTATGTAAAGGTTTACATAAGGTCCTTAGCGGCCGGAGAACCGCTTGGGGAGGATCTGATGACCGTGGAGACTGCCGACACTGCACCCGTGGTGCTGTCCGCTAGGCGCATATGCAAATCCTTCAGTGGGGTGCAGGTCCTCTTCAGCGTGAATTTCGATCTCCGCGCCGGCGAAATCCATGCGCTGATGGGTGAAAATGGCGCCGGCAAATCCACGCTTGTCAAGGTATTGTCCGGTTTCGAACAGCCGAGTTCCGGCGAAATCCTGCTCGACGGCAAGCCTGTCGTCCTGCCGCCCAACGGCGCTGCCGAGGCGCTTGGCATCGTCATCATTCACCAGGAATTCAACCTCGCCGAACATCTGACCGTGACGGAAAGCCTCTTTCTCGGGCGCGAAGTCACGCGCTTCGGCGTGCTCGACCGCAAATATATGAGGTCGGAGACACGCAAAGTTCTCGATGTGCTCGGTTCGCATGTCGATGAGAATGCGCAGATCAGCACGCTTTCCATCGCCGACAAGCAGATGGTCGAAATCGCCAAGGCAATCAGCCGCGACGCGCGGGTCGTGTTCATGGACGAGCCGACCGCGGTGCTGTCGCGGGAAGAGACCAATATGCTCTTCAAGCAGGTTCGCAAGCTGCGTGACCAGGGTACGAGCTTCGTCTTCGTGTCGCACAAGCTCGACGAAGTGATGGAGTTGACTGATCGTGTCACCGTGCTACGCGACGGCCAGTGGATCAAGACGTCGCCGACGTCGATTCTGGACGGGGAATCGATCGCGCAGCTGATGGTTGGCCGCGAACTTTCGAGCCTTTATCCCGCCAAAGTGGAACCTGATGTCGACGAGGAGGTCGTCCTCAGTGTCGCTTCGGTGTCGACGGGCTATGTGAGGGATGCGAGCTTCGAGGTGCGCAAGGGCGAGATCATCGGCTTTTCCGGTATGATCGGCTCCGGCCGCACCGAGCTGATGGAAGCGATCGCCGGGTTGCGGACCCGTCTCGAGGGTGAGGTGGTCATCAAGGGGGAAGCGGTTCCCTCCGGCGATGTCCATGCCGCCAATCGCTGCGGGCTCGCCTACATGACCAAGGACCGCAAGTCGAAGGGCCTGCTGCTGCGCTCCGGCATGATGACCAATTTGACCCTGCAATCGCTCGGAAGGCATTCTCGCCGAGGCTATCTCAGCCCGGGCAGCGAAGCGGGTGCTCTGGCGAAGGCCAAGCGCCGTTTCGACATCAGGGTGCGCGACGGCAATATCGTCGCCGGCCGGATGTCGGGTGGAAACCAGCAGAAACTGCTGCTGGCCAAGGTCATGGAGACCGAGCCCGACATCATCATCATCGACGAGCCGACGCGCGGCATCGATGTCGGCACCAAACAGCAGATCTATCATTTCATCTCGGCGCTGGCCCGGGACGGCCGTTCGATCATCGTCGTCTCGTCGGAGATGCCGGAGGTCATTGGCCTCTGCACGCGGGTGGTGGTGATGCGTGAAGGACATATCGTCGGCGTGCTCGAGGGCGATGAGATTTCCGAGCAGGAGATCATGCGTTACGCCGCCGGGCTTAAAAAGAAGGCGGCTGCCTAAGCCGAACACGAAGCGTCGTCGCGACGACGCCGATCACAGACAAGACGCCCAGCAGGTATGGGACGGGAGGTTGGTTTTGGAAATGAGTGTCAACGAGGAGACCAGGGAAATCCGGCGCCGATCCTGGCGGGATGTCGATCTGCGTGCGGTCGCGCCTTTCGTCGCCCTGGCACTGCTCCTGATCGTCGGGGCCCTGGTCAATCCCAATTTCATCGGCATCACCAACCTTGCCAATGTCGCAACGCGCAGCGCCTTCATTGCCATCATTGCGGTCGGCGCGACCTTCGTGATCTCAGCAGGCGATCTCGACCTGTCGGTCGGCTCGATGGTGGCCTTCGTCGCCAGCCTGATGATCCTGCTGATGAATTCGGGCGCCATCGAAAACCCGGTCCTGATGCTGACGGTCGCGGCCGTCTTCACGATCGTCGCCGGCGCGCTTTGCGGCCTGGCGAACGGCCTGATCACGACGGTGGGCAAGATTGAGCCCTTCATCGCAACGCTTGGCACGATGGGCATCTATCGCGGCCTGACGACATGGCTGTCGCAGGGCGGCGCAATCACTCTTCGCTCCGCCGATATCCAGACGCTCTATCGTCCTGCTTATTTCGGCACTATCGCCGGTGTGCCGGTACCGATCGTGGTGATCCTGGCAGTGACGGCGGTTGCCGCCTTTATCCTCTATCGCACACGTTATGGCCGCCACGTTGTTGCTGTGGGATCAAACAGCGATGTTGCCCGCTATTCCGGCATCGCGGTCAATCGCGTCAGGACGATTGCCTTCGTCATCCAGGGCCTGTGCGTCGCCATTGCCGTGTTGCTCTATGTTCCCCGTCTCGGCTCGACGTCGGCAACAACGGGCATCCTGTGGGAGCTCCAGGCGATCACGGCCGTCGTCGTCGGCGGCACGGCGCTGAAGGGCGGCGCCGGCAGGGTCTGGGGGACGATCTGCGGCGCCTTCATTCTCGAACTCGTCGGCAATATCATGCTGCTTTCGAACTTCATCAGCGAGTATCTGATCGGCGCCATCCAGGGTGCGATCATCATCATCGCCATGTTCGTCCAGCGCTCGCTGGTGCGCAAATCATGAAATAATCAGGTTTGCATTGACCGGGGCTTGCAATTGACCGGGCTTCAGGGCGTCCGGTCCCGATATGGAAAAGTCCCTGAAATTATTGGGAGGAAATAGCATGCATAGATTGATGTTGGGCCTGGCGGTTGCGGCGGTGACGTTCGCCGGCGCCGCTCACGCCGAGGACAAGAAATTCACCATCGGCGTCTCCATTCCGGCCGCCGACCATGGCTGGACGTCGGGCGTGGTGTTTCATGCCGAGCGCGCCGCCAAGTTGTTGATGGCCGAACATCCCGGTCTCAACGTCATCGTCAAGACCTCGCCGGACGCTGCCAGCCAGGCAAACGCCGTGCAGGATCTCGATACACAGGGCATCGACGCCCTCGTCATCCTGCCGTCGGATCCGGATCCGCTCGTCAATGCCATCAAGGAAGTCAAGGGCAAGGGCAAGTTCGTCGCCCTCGTCGACCGCGCGCCGTCAAGCAACGACAACTCCGTGCGCGACCTCTATGTCGCCGGCAATAATCCGGCTCTCGGCGAAGTCGCCGGCAAGTACATCAAGGACACCACGCCTGATGCGCAGGTCGTCGTCATCCGCGGTCTGCCGATCCCGATCGACCAGCAGCGCCAGGACGGCTTCGACAAGGGCATTGCCGGCTCGAACGTCAAGGTTCTCGACCGCCAGTACGGCAACTGGAACCGCGACGATGCCTTCAAGGTCATGCAGGACTACTTGACCAAGTACCAGAAGATCGACGTCGTATGGTGCCAGGACGACGACATGGCCGTCGGCGTTCTGCAGGCAATCGAGCAGGCCAAGCGTACCGACATCAAATACGTCGTCGCAGGCGCTGGCTCCAAGGACATGGTGAAGAAGGTCATGGACGGCGACAAGCTGATCCCGGTCGACGTCCTCTATCCGCCGGCAATGGTCGGCACGGCAATGGAGCTGACGGCGGCGGCACTCTACGATCAGGTCCCGGTTCACGGCAGCTACATCCTCGACGCGACGCTCGTCACCAAGGACAATGCCAAGGACTTCTACTTCCCGGATTCTCCGTTCTGATCCATCGACTGGAGACATGCGCCCATTCGAAAGGATGGGCGCATTTTTAATGCGTCGATCCAGGGTACAGCCGAAAATGCTGCACGTACCTCTTGTCCGCCAAAGCCCACCGTGATTAGCTCGCGCCATTCGCTTCCGGCCTCGCGCCAAATCCGCTGGCTACTGCATAATTCCTTAAATCGGAATCGATTTAAGGATAAAATTATGCAGCGATCCTAAGTGTTACAGCGTCCTTTGCGCGTCTTTTCAGACGCGCGGCGCTGTAAGGTAAGGAGGCGCCTTGCGCCCGCCAAATTGCGTGCTACAACACTTCAGAAACGTTTACGGTCGATATTCAGGGAGGAATCTGACATGAAGACGATCAAAGGCCCCGGCCTATTCCTTGGCCAGTTCGCGGGCGATACCGCTCCTTTCAACTCGTGGGACGCGATTACCAAATGGGCGGCCGACATCGGTTACAAGGGCGTCCAGGTGCCGACCTGGGCAAGCCAGCTGATCGATCTGAAGAAGGCCGCCACGTCCAAAGATTATTGCGACGAATTCGCCGGCAAGGCCCGCGAAAACGGCATCGAGATCACCGAACTCTCCACCCACCTGCAAGGCCAGCTCGTCGCCGTTCACCCAGCCTATGACGAAGCCTTCGACGGATTTGCCGCACCCGAGGTGCGGGGCAATCCGAAGGCGCGCCAGGAATGGGCGGTCGAGCAGGTCAAGATGGCGCTGACGGCCTCGAAAAACCTCGGCCTCAAGGCGCATGCGACCTTCTCTGGCGCGCTCGCCTGGCCGTTCATCTATCCCTGGCCGCAGCGTCCTGCCGGCCTGGTAGAGACCGCCTTCGACGAACTCGCCCGCCGCTGGACGCCGATCCTCGACCATGCGGATGAGAACGGTATCGACGTCTGCTACGAGATCCATCCGGGCGAGGATCTGCACGATGGTATCACCTTCGAGATGTTCCTGGAGCGGGTGAAGAACCATCCGCGCGCCAACATGCTCTACGATCCCTCGCACTACGTCCTGCAGTGCCTCGATTATCTCGACAATATCGACATCTACAAAGACCGCATCAAGATGTTCCACGTCAAGGATGCGGAGTTCAATCCGACCGGCCGCCAGGGCGTCTATGGCGGCTATCAGGGCTGGGTGGAACGGGCCGGCCGCTTCCGCTCGCTCGGCGACGGCCAGGTCGATTTCGGCGCGGTGTTCTCGAAGATGACGGCCAATAATTTCGACGGCTGGGCCGTGGTCGAATGGGAATGCGCGCTGAAACATCCGGAGGACGGCGCCCGCGAAGGGGCCGAATTCGTGGCCGCCCATATCATCCGCGTCACCGAAAAGGCCTTCGACGATTTTGCCGGCAGCGGCACCGACCAGGCGGCGAACCGGCGCATGCTGGGGCTCTAAGACATAGGGCGTGCTGCGAGGCTGCCCCTCACCCTAACCCTCTCCCCGTTCTGACGGGGAGAGGGGACCTGCCCACATCAAACGGTAGAGAGTGGCGAGGGACATAGCGGCATCGTCCTTCTCCCCGCCTGCGGGGAGAAGGTGGCGGCAGCCGGATGAGGGGCGCATCCGCACCAAGTTTTAAATTTCAGGAGGACAGAATGGCAATCGAAGCATCATCGGAACAGACCCGCGAGCCGCGGATCCGCCTCGGCATGGTCGGCGGCGGCGCCGGCGCGTTTATCGGTGCGGTGCACCGGATCGCGGCACGCATCGACGATCAGTACGATCTTATCGCCGGCGCGCTGTCGTCGACGCCTGAAAAGGCGGTTCAGTCAGGCCGCGATCTCGGCCTCGATCCGTCGCGGACCTATTCCAGCTACCGCGAGATGGCGATCCGCGAGGCAAAGCTGAAGAACGGCATCGAGGCGGTGGCGATCGTCACGCCGAACCATGTACATTACGACGCCGCCAAGGAATTCCTGAAGCGCGGCATCCATGTCATCTGCGACAAGCCGCTGACATCGAACCTTGCTGACGCGAAGAAGCTGAAGAAGATTGCCGACGAGAGCGGCGCGCTCTTCGTGCTCACGCATAATTACACCGGTTATCCGATGGTCCGCCAGGCGCGCGAGATGATCGCGAACGGCGAACTCGGCGATATCCGTGTCGTCCAGGCCGAATATCCGCAGGACTGGCTGACTGAGGCGGTCGAGCAGACCGGCCAGAAGCAGGCCGCCTGGCGTACCGATCCGGCACAATCCGGCGTCGGCGGCTCCACAGGCGATATCGGCACGCATGCCTATAATCTCGCCGCCTTCATGTCAGGCCTGGAGCTCGACAGTCTCGCTGCCGATCTCGACAGTTTCGTTCCCGGCCGCCGGCTTGATGACAACGCCCATGTGATGCTGCGCTTCAAGGCCAAGGGCTCGGAGAAGCCGGCCAAGGGCATGCTCTGGTGCAGCCAGGTGGCGCCCGGCCATGAAAACGGCCTGATGGTCCGCGTCTACGGTTCCAAGGGCGGGCTGGAATGGACTCAGAAGGACCCGAACTACCTCTGGTACACACCGTTCGGCGAACCGAAGCGGCTGATCACCCGGGGCGGCGCCGGTTCGGGCGCGGCTGCCGGCCGCGTCTCGCGCGTGCCGTCTGGACATCCGGAGGGTTATCTCGAAGCCTTCGCGACGATCTATACCGAAGCCGCGCATGCGATCAATGCCCGCAAGAAGGGCAAGGCCGTCGACAAGGCAGTGGTCTACCCTACTGTCGATGACGGTGTGAAGGGTGTGGCCTTTGTCGAGGCTTGCGTCGCCTCTTCCAAGAAAAACGGCGCATGGGTCAAGGTCTGAATCTGCCGATCCGCGTCGCCCAATGAAAAACGCCGAGGCGAGCTCAAAGTCGCCTCGGCGTTTTTGTTTATGGTGATTAGGCTGCGGCCGTGCGGCCACGCTTCAGCAGGTTGTCCACGCTCAACGGTCCTGCGCCTGCCGCCACCAGATATAGAAACACGAAGCAGAACAGGATTGCCGCGACGCCGCCGTTCTGCGCGGGGTAGATGCCTTTCGGCGCATGCCCGATGAAATAAGCGAAGGCCATCAGGCCGGAGAGCACGAAGGCTGCGATACGGGTCTGGAATCCCACCAGGACCAGGAAGCCGAGGGTGAGTTCGATAAGCCCGGCAATCCAGGAGAGCGAGCCCGCGGCCGGCACGCTTGCCGCAACCGGAAAATGCAAAATCTTCTGCGTTCCGTAGCTGAAAAGTACAAGTGACGAGACGATGCGCAGCAGGCTCAGCAGATGAGGCTGCAGCAGATGGACCGAAGAGAGCATGGGATTCCTTTCACATTTGTGATGCCATTTCCCGTGTAAGGATCGTGGCCTCAACAGCAAGTCACGCCTGCTGACATTGCCGTTATGAGTGCGGGCAGACGGGAAGAGGGGACTTCCTGCAACGTTGCAGTTTTTCTCGCTGCCAGCCTGTACTTTGCCTTCACGCTTGGCTAAATCCCGCGCAAACGGCCAACCTAGAGATAGGATTTTAAGATGATCGATCCGCAGAAACTCGCACAGCGCTTCCCCGGCGACTTCACCTTCGGCGTCGCCACCGCCGCCTTCCAGATCGAAGGGGCCAGCAAGGCCGACGGCCGCAAGCCATCGATCTGGGATGCCTTTTGCAATATGCCCGGCCGCGTCTATCATCGCGACAATGGCGACGTCGCCTGCGACCACTATAACCGACTGGAGCAGGACCTCGATCTCATCAAGGAGATGGGCGTCGAAGCCTATCGCTTCTCGATCGCCTGGCCGCGCATTATCCCCGACGGCACGGGTCCGGTGAATGAGGCCGGTCTCGATTTCTACGATCGGCTGGTCGACGGCTGCAAGGCGCGGGGGATCAAGACCTACGCGACGCTCTACCACTGGGATCTGCCGTTGCTGCTCGCCGGCGACGGCGGCTGGACGGCGCGCTCGACCGCCTATGCGTTTCAGCGCTATGCCAAGACGGTGATGAACCGCCTTGGCGATCGCCTCGATAAGGTCGCGACCTTCAACGAGCCCTGGTGCATCGTCTGGCTGAGCCACCTCTACGGCATCCATGCTCCGGGCGAACGCGAAATGCAGGCCGCCCTTCACGCCATGCATTATATGAACCTCGCCCACGGCCTCGGCGTCGAGGCGATCCGCTCGGAAGCCCCCGATGTGCCCGTCGGGCTTGTGCTCAACGCCGCTTCGATCATCCCCGGCTCCGACAGCCCGACCGATCTTGCAGCCGCCGAAAGGGCGCACCAGTTCCACAACGGCGCCTTCTTCGATCCGGTCTTCAAGGGCGAATATCCGAAAGAATTCGTCGAGGCGCTTGGCGACCGCATGCCCGCCATCGAGGACGGCGACATGAAGCTCATCAGCCAGAAACTCGACTGGTGGGGTCTGAATTACTACACGCCCGAGCGGGTCACCGACGATGCCGAACGCAAGGGCGATTTCCCGTGGACGGTGAAAGCGCCGCCGGCAAGCGACGTCAAGACCGATATCGGCTGGGAAATCTATGCGCCGGGATTGAAGCTCCTGATCGAGGACCTCTACCGCCGGTACGAACTGCCGGAATGCTACATCACCGAGAACGGCGCCTGCGACAACACCGATATCATCGACGGCGAGGTCGACGATAGGATGCGTCTGGATTATCTCGGTGACCATCTCGATGTGGTGGCCGGTCTGATCAAGGGTGGTTACCCCATGCGCGGCTATTTCGCCTGGAGCCTGATGGACAATTTCGAATGGGCCGAAGGCTACCGCATGCGCTTCGGCCTCGTCCATGTCGACTATCAGACCCAGGTACGCACAATAAAACAGAGCGGCAAATGGTACCGCGAACTTGCTGCCAAATTCCCGAAGGGCAATCACAGGCCGGGTTAGCGCCGTCGGCCTGATATAGGCGCCGGTTTGGAGTCTATTGCGTCTCATTTAAGCTCTCCGGCGCGGCACGGCGAGTCGATGCTGCTTGCCGTCATTTCGCGATGGCAATCCAGGCAGAAAAATAGATCGTTCGAAACCTGCAACAGCCGGTTGCTTAAACGTTTTTGAACCCTTGGCTGGCAAAGTCTGACGGTCAGGGAGCCGTAATGCAGACAGCCGGAAAGCCGCAGAGCAAGGGATTGGGAATAGGCCGTCACATTGCCGTTACGGGCGTGCTTTTTTCCTTTGCCGTCATCGTCGCAATCGTCACCGTCATGGTGCTGACGGCGCTTGAACGCGTGGCCGAAAATGCCAATCTCCTCGATGATGAGCGCTCGCGCGAAACGACGATCGGGGCGTTGAAGACTTTCGAGGACCAGCTTGGCGCGACACTCGACGATTACGCTGCCTGGGACGATGCCGCCGTCAACGTCTATTCGCCCGATGGCATGGCCTGGACGGTGAGCAATTACGGCGAGATGTCGGTCAACAGCGCGCTTTTCGACATGGCGATCATCATCGATGACGGGAAGACGCCGATCATGGCCTATCGCGACGGCAAGCCGATGGAAGAGCCGCTCGCGGATTTCTTCGCGCCGTCGCTCTGGACCCTGTTCGAGACGGCGAAGACGGCCGGCCCGGCCGGTACGCCCCAAGCGGTCGGGTTCGTCACCACCAAACGCGGTGTCGCTGCTGTCGGCGTCGCATTGGTGCGGAAAAAATCCGGCGCGCTGGATGTGCCCGCCGGCCAACACCGCTATCTCGTTTTTGCCCGCCATCTCGACAATGACCGGGTGGCGGCGCTCGGCCAGACCTATGTCATCGGCGGGCTGAAGCTGGCGTCGGCGAGCTTCGAGGCCGATTATTTCGTACCGATCGTCGATCCGGCCGGGGGAACGCTCAAAAAACTCGTCTGGACCTCGCGTTCACCGGGTGATGTCGGCTACGCACAGGTGCGGCCGATGGTCCTGCAGGCGCTCGGCCTCGTCGGTCTGTTCTTCGTGGTGTTGCTGGTCATCGGCTGGCTTGCCGGCCGCCGGCTGAAGGCCGAGGAAAACAGCGCCCGCGAGGAGGCGCTGCGTGACCGGCTGAGCGGTCTTTCCAATCGCGATGGTCTCGGGCTTGCCGTCGACCGCTTCGTCGTCGAGGCGCGCCAGTCCAAGCGCAACGTGCTGCTCCTCTATCTCGACCTCGATGGCTTCAAGGAGGTCAATGACAGTTATGGCCACGGCACTGGCGACCAGTTGATCCGCGCGGTTGCGGCCGGTCTCGACGTGCTCATTCCGCAAGGCGCAGTTCTCGCCCGGATCGGCGGCGATGAATTTGCGATCGCCTTTCTCTCCGACAGCGAGAATGCCGCCGCACTGCAGCTTGCCGAGCAGATCCTCGATTTTCTTGTCGAGCCGCTGGAGATCGGTCGCCGCGTTGTCGTCGTCGGCGCAAGCATCGGCATCGCCATGTCGCCTTGCGGCATGATCGAGCGTGAAGAACTGGTGCGCCGCTCCGACCTTGCCATGTACAAGGCGAAGGAGGCCGGCCGCGCGCGGATGATGCTCTACGATCCGTCGATGGATGCGGATCGAGAGCAGCGCAATGCGCTGGAACTCGATCTCCGGATGGCCATCGAGAGCGGCGACCTGACGCTGGCCTACCAGCCATTGATCGATGCGGTCTCCCATGCGCCGACCGGTGTCGAAGCACTGGTACGCTGGAACCGTCCGGGTCACGGGCCTGTTTCACCAGAGGTATTCATCCCGATCGCCGAGACCAGCGGTCTCATCGAATCGCTCGGCCTGTTCGTGCTGCGAAAGGCCTGCGAGACAGCCAAGCAATGGCCGGAACTCAACGTCTCGGTCAACGTCTCGCCCGGCCAGTTCCGCAATCCCGCCTTTGCCGACTATGTGCGCTACGTGCTGAAACAAACGGAAATCGAGGCCGGCCGTATTACGCTCGAGATCACCGAAGGCTACATGATTCAGAATCCGCAGCGTACCCGCCAGTCGATCGACCGGCTGAAGGCGCTGGGGGTCAAAGTGGCGCTCGACGATTTCGGCTCCGGTTTCTCCTCGATCGGTTATCTCAGGCAGTTCGGTTTCGACCGGATCAAGATCGACCGCTCGCTGGTCATGGGTGTCAACGAGGACAAACGCCAGCGCGAGATGCTGCAGGCGACGGTGGCGCTTGCCCGCTCGCTCGACATTCCGGTGACGGCCGAAGGCATCGAGACCGAGGAGCAGGCAATCGCCATGCGCCTCTTCGGCTGCGATTGCCTGCAGGGCTATCTGTTCGGAAAGCCGGTGACGGCCGAGCTTATCACCGAGATGCTGAACGAGCGACGCGCAGCGGAGCCGGCGGCCCGGCGCCGCATCGGCGCAGCCTGACCGGCAACGCCTCCCTCAGGCAGCGAGGCTGATCCCCTGAATATCGGCTCAGCTGCCGATATGCCGCTGGCCGCGCTTTCGTGCGAGGGCGATCTGGTGCTGCCGCTGACGATAACGCAGCCGGTCTTCTTCCGTCCGCGTGTTGTAGCAGTGGCTGCAGGAAACGCCTTCCTCGTAGTCCGGCGAGGTGACTTCCTCTGAAGTGATCGGGTTGCGGCAGGCGTGGCATAGCCTGTGTTCGCCTTGCTGCAGCCCATGCTCGACGGACACGCGTTCGTCGAAGACGAAGCAGGCGCCATCCCAGAGACTTTCCTCCTGCGGCACTTCCTCGAGATATTTCAGAATGCCGCCCTTCAGATGATAAACCTCGTCGAAGCCCTCAGCCTTCATGAAGGCGGTTGCCTTCTCGCAGCGTATGCCGCCGGTGCAGTACATGGCGACCTTCGGCTTGTTGTGCAGGCCGGGATTGTCGCGCACCCAATCGGGAAATTCGCGGAAAGTCTTGGTCTTCGGGTCGAGCGCGCCGCGAAAGGTGCCGATTGCCGTTTCGTAGTCGTTGCGGGTGTCGATGACGATCGTATCGGGATCGGAAATCAGCGCGTTCCAGTCCTTCGCCGCGACATAGGTGCCGACCACCTTGTTGGGGTCGATGTCCTCGACGCCCATGGTGACGATTTCCTTTTTCAGCTTCACCTTCATGCGCAGGAAAGGCATTTTCAAGGCGCGGCTTTCCTTATGCTCCAGGCTTGAAAATTCCGGCTGGGCGCGCAGGAATGAAAGCACGGCGTAAATGCCGGCATCCGGGCCGGCGATCGTCCCATTGATACCCTCATGCGCCACAAGCAGCGTCCCCTTGACGCCGTTCTCCTCGCAAAGCGTCTGCAGCGGGCCGTGCAGGCTGGCAAAGCGCGGCACGGAAACGAAATGGTAGAGTGCGGCCACGAGGAACGGGCTGATGGGTGTGAGGCTGTCGGTCATCGAGCGGAAATACAGAAAATCGGCGGCTCGCGCAATTGCCTTCGCCGGTTGGCGGCCTTGGCGGTCGAACGACTATGCTCGTGCCTGCCATTCGGAAAACGGCCGCACGCCGAAGCTTCGGTCGGGGATGTCGTCGAGAAGGCTGATGAACTCGATCGAGTGTCCGTCCGGATCCTTGAAGTAGATCGACAGCGCCGGCATCCACCCGAGAACCACCGGCTCCGTCACCGGTTCACCAGTAAAGCCGAGTGGCTCAACACCTTTTGCCTTGAGTATGGCGGGCGCCTGCAGCACGCCGTCGGCGGTCATGCGGAAGGCGATATGCAGCCGCATCTTCAGGGGGCCGGTTCCGGTTTCCCAGAGGCCAAGCATACCGGTCTTCCTGTCGTCTACCCAGAGGAAAGCCACTTTGCGCTCCTCGAATGAGGCCGCCGGTTTGAGCCCGACGACATCGCGGTAGAAATCGGTGGAGGTCTTGAGATCGGCAACGGTCAGATGGGTCTCGTAGAGTCCGAGCACCATTGGCATCGCGGCGTTTTCGGCGGTCATTTCTTCCTCACGGGTCAGGGCTCTGCTTGTTTGACCAACGGAGGCTAGGACCTCAAGATTGGTCGAGGTCAATAGATTTACCTTGGGAAATTTCAGATGCGCCGGCGTAGCCTCTCAACCGTCGGCCGTCAGCCAGAGAAGCTCGATGCGTTGCGCTTCCTCGTCGGGATCGTCGGCGAAGACGGTTTTGGCTTTGAGAAGCGCTTGTCGCCGGTCCTCCTGCTGGCGAAAGATGATGGCGTCGAGCAGATGGGCGAGGTCGTCATTGCGGGGGAAGAGCTGCGGCTCGGCCTCGACCAGTTCGGAGAGCACGGCAAGATCGTGAATGTGGCCGAGATCCTCGGCGAGCTCCTTGGCCGCATCGCGCTTGGCCTTCATCGCGCCGGGCCAGACGTCGCGCAAAAGGCCGTGATAAAGCTGATAGTCGTAGGTGCGTTTGCGCAGATCGTGGAAATCGTCGGCCGATGCCTCGCCGTGGCAAGCTGCGAGTGCTGCCTTGGCCTTCCCAGCGGTGCGGCGCCAGCACTTTGCCAGCATGCGGGCATTCTTGCGGTGGCCGCCATCAAAGGAGACTGCATCCAGGGCGGTGATCGCCTCCTTCAGGACGTCGGAGGTTTCCTTCAGCCGCCGTTCCAGGCCGCTTTCGGCTTCCACCATCCAGTCACGGCGGCCTTCGAGAATCGTGACGATACGGACGAGCGCCTCGCTCTCCTCGTTCCCGCGGGCTGCATGCTGCAGATATTGCGCCGTGCCGATGAGGGCGGCAGCGTCGCGGATTGCAGACAGCGACTGCGCGGCATCGCGCAGCCTGGCGTTTTCGAGGCTCTGAAAATCCGGCACCTTGCGAGCCACGAGGCGGTAGAGCGAACGCAATCGTTTCAGATTCTTGCGGAAGGAATGGATCGCCTTATGTGCGCCGTCCGGCCGCTCCTCCAGAATCATGACGGCGCGTTCCAATTGCTCAGTCGCGACGCTGCGGAACTCGTCGGTAAAATCGGCGTCAGGCCGAATGCGATAGCCCATGCCTGTCGTGCCCATATTCTGTGGCGAGGGCCTGGTTGGAATAGCGGGAATCGCCGGTCACTTCGCGGCCGAGCCAGGCGGGCAGAGCCGGATCGTCGGTTTCCGCCGTCATCTCCACCTCGGCGATCACCAGCCCACGATGCTCGCCGGCAAAGACATCGACCTCCCAGACGAAGCCTTCGTGCGGAACCCGGTAGCGCGTCTTCTCGATGACGATGCCGATGGCGTTCTGCAAAAGCTCTTTGGCATCGGCGATTGGGATGTCGTATTCGAATTCGTCGCGGGTGATGGCGCTGCGGCCGATCTTGATCGTCAGTTTCGCCTTCCTGTCGTCGAGGATACGCACGCGGACGGAACGATCGTCCATCGAGGCGATATAACCCTGCTTCAGGACAGACTTCGTCTCGACGGCGGAACGCCATCCATCGCTGCGTACGAGAAACTTCCGCTCGATCTCTTTCGCCATATCGGTGAACCTTTTGTGACGATTGCGGCACGGTAGACCAATTTCCACGCATTTCCTACCCATCTTGTCATGTGGTCTGGTTTTATCTCGACAAGGTTCGACGGGGGCGTTATTCGGGGACGAATTCAATCGTTTCAAGGAGGTCGCGCGACCATGGGCGAGAAAACAGAGAAGCTCCTTTCCATCCTGAAACTCCAGCCTGTCGTTCCGGTCTTGATCGTCGACGATGTGAAATCGGCGGTGTCGCTGGCCCGCGCGCTCGTTGCGGGCGGTCTGAAGGCGATCGAGATCACCATGCGCACGCCGGCGGCACTCGAGGCCGTACGCGCCGTCGCCGCTGAGGTCGAGGGCGCCGAAGTCGGCGCCGGCACGATCCTCAATGCCGCTCATTGGGAAGCCGCCGTCGAGGCCGGTTCGAAATTCATCGTCAGCCCGGGCACGACGCAGGAACTGCTTGATGCCGCTGCCGATTCCGATGTGCCGCTGCTTCCCGGCGCTGCGACCGCCAGCGAAGTCATGGCGTTACGCGAAGAAGGCTACCAGGTGCTGAAGTTCTTCCCGGCGGAGCAGGCCGGTGGCGCGGCCTTGCTGAAAGCGCTCTCTTCGCCGCTTGCCGGCACGCTGTTCTGCCCGACCGGCGGCATTTCGCTGAAGAACGCCAATGACTATCTCTCGCTGCCGAACGTCATCTGCGTCGGCGGCTCCTGGGTGGCGCCGAAGGAGCTGGTCGCAGCCGGCGACTGGGCGGGGATCACCAAGCTCGCGGCAGAAGCGGCGGCGCTGAAGGCCTGAGGTCGGTAGGCGGCGGGGAGCGTCACGCTACAACCCCGCTCAACCCCATATTTGTATTCCAGCCGTCGCAAACCTATGTACGCTTCCAGCCTCAAACAGGGAGATGACGAGGAATGTTCGACGCAAGGAAGCTTCTCGACCAGTTCTTGGGTTCGCAGGTGCCGGGTCTCGGCGGTTCGGTCCGCGACAGGGCGGGTGATGCGGTCCAGACGGCCAGGAACAACCCGCTGGCGACCGGTGCGATCGCCGCCGCGCTTCTCGGCACCAAGACCGGCCGCGGTATTGCCGGCAATGCACTGGCGATCGGCGGGCTTGCCGCCATTGCCGGCCTCGGCTATCAGGCCTACAAGAATTACCAGGCGGGGCAAGCGCCCGCAGCCCCTTCGGATGCACCCTCGGCAAACAATCCGGTTCTCCTGCCGCCGCCTGTCGAATCCGGTTTCGGGCCGACGTCACCAGCCGGCAGCAATGAATTCGTGCTGGTGCTGATCCGCGCGATGATCGCCGCGGCCAAGGCCGACGGCCATATCGACGATGCCGAACGCGCCCTGATCATGGACAAGGTCAAGGCTGCCGATGTCAGCGGCGAAGCCGCCGCCTTTATCGAGCGCGAACTTGCGTCGCCGACCGATATCGATGCGCTGGTGGCCGCCGCGACGACGGAAGAACAGCGCGTCGAACTCTACACCGCCTCGCGGCTCACCATCGAGCCGGATTCGCGCGCCGAGCGCGGTTATCTCGATCTGCTTGCCGGCAGGCTCGGCCTTGCCGACCAGTTGGTCGATCATATCGAGGCGACGGTCGCCTCCGCCAAGGTTACCTTGTCCCAGTGATGGGGTCCCAGTGATTGGGTCACAGTAACAAGTCGGCCGGTTGCCTTTGTCGGGCGGCTGGCCTATCCACTCTTCGGATAAAGGGGAGTGAACATGCGCGATCTTGCAAATTTCAAGGGCTGTCCGGCGCCGAAGCCGGTCACACTGAAGGGCCGTTTCGTCACCGTCGAACCCTATCGGCGCGCCGAACATCTCGAAGCGCTGTGGGACGGGCTTGGCGGCATGGGCATCAACCCGTTGCTTCTCTATTTTGCTCAAGACGACTTTTCCGGTATCGAGGATTTCGCTAACTGGCTGGAAACCGTCTATACCAAGTCCGGCTGGCTCACCCATATCTTCCGCGACAATGCCACCGGCAAGATTCTGGGGATGGCGAACTACATGCGCGCCGACCCGGCAAACGGCGTGGTCGAAATCGGCGGGGTAGCGCATGGGCCTGAGATGAAGCGTTCGCCGCTGTCGACCGAAGTGCATTATCTGATGGCCAAGCATGTCTTCGAGAATCTCGGCTACCGCCGCTACGAATGGAAATGCGACAATAACAACGAGGCGAGCAAGACGACGGCCGCCCGTTACGGCTTCAGCTTCGAAGGGGTCTTCCGCCAGCACATGATCTCCAAGCGTCGCAACCGTGACACTGCCTGGTTCTCGATGATCGACACGGAATGGCCGCTGATCAACGATGCCTTCGAAACCTGGCTTTCGCCGGAAAATTTCGACGCGGCCGGCAACCAGATCCGCCGCCTGCAGGATATTCGTGCCGATCTGGAAAAGGAAAGGCTCGCGTGAGCCCGGAGAGCCGCTCGCAGGCCATTGCCGCCGCCGCCATCCTGTTCGGCGCCGGCCTGGTCATCTATTTCCTGCCAAGCATCGTTCTGTGGATCGGCAATTTCTCGCCGATGCTCGGCATCGCAGTCGGCGCCTGCCTGATCCTGGCGTTTTTCGCGGTCTTCTGGCTACGAGCGCGCTATCAGCGGAGCAGGGGAAAGTAGGCCTATCCCTGCAGCGATGCCGCGAGCAGCAGGGCGCCCATCAGCATGACGAGCACGGCGCCGAGGATTTCGATGGCATTGCCGATCCAGATCGAGGCGGTCGAGCCGCGCCCGGAGAGGCGCACAGCGGCACTCTTGGCGGTTACTGCAAGCGTGGCAAGCAGCGAAACGGTAATCGCCGTGCCTAGCGACATGGCGGCGACCGACAGCACGCCGCCGAGATAGAGCCCGTTCAGCATCGAGAAGGTCATCACCAGCAATGCGCCGGAGCAGGGGCGAAGACCGACGGCGACAATCGCCGACCAGGCCTCGCGGGCGCTGAACCTGTCGCCGGCGAGCAGGGCCGGATCAGGCACATGGGCATTGCCGCAGGTTTCGCAGGCCATGCCGGGAACGAAGGTATGGCCCGCGTCGACAGGCTGCGCCTTGCCGTTGAAGGCATAGGCCTGGCGTTCGGCTGCATTGTCCTTCCAATCGAGCATTATGCTGACCGGACCGGCTGGCGTCGCCACCAGACGGCGGCGCGGCATGTTGCCCGCCATCGAGCGCAGTTTGCGAAATAGCAGCCAGCCGCCGAAGAGGATGACCATGACGAAGCTTGCGATCTCCATCGCATGGGTCGCCGCCGTCAATGTGATGCCGGTGCCGCGCAGCACCAGCCAGGCGCCGCCAACCAGCGCCACTGCCACCACGCCCTGGACGAAAGCCGAAATGAAGGAAATCACCACGCCGCGTTTCAGCTCGATCTCGTTGGCGATCATGTAGGAGGAGATGACCGCCTTGCCGTGGCCGGGGCCAGCGGCATGGAAGACGCCATAGGCGAAGGAGAGGCCGATCAGCGATGTTAGCTGCCACGGGTCTTGGCGCATGCCCTTTAATGCGCCGGTCAGCGCCCGGTAGAAGGCCTGCTGCTCATAGTTCACATAGAGCAAGAGCGGTGCGAGCGGCCCGCCGGTCGGCTGAAAGCTCGGCTCCGCCGTGCCGATGCCGAGCGGCGATTGCGCATGGACAAGGCTTGCCGCCGTCAGGAGCGTCAAGGCAGCGGCGGAAAAGATGAAGGGCAGGCGTTTTGTCAGCATGTGACCTCCAGCCGGGTGGCGAAGAGCTTGGACATGTTGGTGCCGGTGGGATCATTGAAGAAGGCGTCCGTCAGCGACTGCTTGTTCTGCGAGATCACCTGGTCGGCATCGGGTCGCACCACCTGACGCTTGCAGGCCTTGAAGCCGTCGCCGACGATTGCCAGTTCGTCGTCGGTGGGAAAGTCGATTGAGGTGTAGAGCGTCGGGTCGTAGACGCCAAAGGTGAGCCTGCCCTTAAGCGGCATCTTCTCCGCCGGCTTGACCGCGAAGAACATCAGGAGCTGGCCGTCCTTATAGTCGACATGGATGATGTCGGGCTTCTGAACGGTGATGTTCTTCCCGTTGATGGTCAGGTTCATGTAATAATCGTATTCGGAAAGCGACTGCTTCACCGTTTTCCCGACCTCCGCGAGTTCGTTCGGCTCCAGCTTCAGGTCGGTGTTCTTGTCGAAATCCATGACCACTGAGGAAGAGAAGACTTCGTCGAAGCGCCAGACGTTGCGCAGTTCCTCGATGTTGCCATCCTTGTCGGCCACGACCTCGAGGCGGGCCTCCACGAAGATGTGTGGATGGGCAAGGGCGGCGGCCGGCGCCAGTGAAGCAAGCGCGGCCATCAGTATCGTCGAATATCTCATCTATCCCGCTGCCCTGTTCGGTGACCCTGACTTCTTGCCAGAAATTGGGACGGAATTGGGACCGGATTCCCTACTGGATTCAGATAGCCGCGGGTCGCGATGTCGCATCCGCAAGGCCGGCGCTACGGATGTTTCTTGAACCAGTTGTTGAGGTAGTCGACGAAGATCCTCACCTTGGCCGGCAGGTAGCGGCGGTGCGGATATACGGCATAGATGCCGCGGTCGGTCGGGATATAGTCATTGAACAGTGTGACCAGTTCACCGCTCTCGATTGGCTTGCGAGCGATGAAATCCGGGATGAAGGCAATACCGATGCCGGTGAGCGCGGCGCGCAATGTCGCATGCGGACTGTTGACCTCTATCGGCCCGGAAACGGCGACGGCGAACGAGGTGTTGTCGGGGTTGTGGAAGCGGATGCTCGCCTGGGTGCGCGCATTGGTATCGACGATGAAGGGGACGTTGGAAATATCGGTGGGATGCTCGATGTTGGGATAGCGCTCGAGAAATTCCGGCGTGGCGCAAAGATGGATCCGGAAATCGGAGATCTTGCGGGCGATCATGCCGGAATCCTCGAGCTTGGTGATGCGGATCGCCACGTCGAAGCCTTCCTCGATCAGATCGACAAACCGGTCGTCGGCGGCGATCTCCAGCGAAAGGTCCGGATTCTCCTTGGCAAAATCGATCAGCGACTGGCCAACATCGGCATCGACGAAGGTGCGCGGCACTGAGATGCGAAGCCGTCCTTTGAGTTGCGCATTGTTTTCGCGCACGAGATCGGCGAGGTTGTCGATCTCCTTGAGGATATCGGAGGCGGTGCGGTAATAGGTATGGCCGGCCTCGGTCATGGAGAACTGCCGGGTGGTGCGGTTGAGGAGCAGCGCGCCGAGCTCATCCTCCAATTCGCGCACATATTTGGAGAGCAGCGCCTTGGAGCGGCCGGTGCGCCGCGCGGCGGCGGAAAAGCCTTCGGCTTCGACGACATCGATGAAAGCACGTATGCGGGTCAAGGTATCCATGGACGTCCCTTACGCTGTTTCGGAATGTTGAACAAATCGGCTCGTTTTGTTCAATTATTTTTTTGGCCCGCGATCAAAAAATCGCTTGATTATGAAGGCGAATATTCTTATTTCCACATCAGCCCAAAGTCGCACGTGCCCATGGGTGTCCGCCGAACCCTCGAATTGGTGAGGAAATCGGTAAGGTACCTGGAATTAACCCCTCCAGTCGCTATTCCGGCCAACCGGAAAATGCGAGGACGCCTGAAGCAACGACGGTGCGGGCCTTTTTGTTCTCTCCCTGCTTTCCATCAGCGGGGGTTACTGAAGAGGCACACCATCATTGCCGGAAGTGCGGTTGGGATTCTCCCTCCAATCCATGGCAGACAAAGCCGAACTTACACCGCATGGCGGCGTTGGTTCACTATCTGCGCATCGAGCGCTTGCTATGGTTCCGGGGTCTCCACCGGCTGGTTCCAATGCGGGTTCTCGTATGCCCTTTGTCCTCCGGTTCATGCCGGAGCTCTGGAACTGGAAGAGGGAATCGATATGACCACCCAGCGCATCCGCGACTTTCTCGCAACCCGACGTCCCGACGGTCCCTGCCTCGTGGTTGACCTCGACGTCATCAGTGACAATTTCCACGCTTTCCGTCACGCAATGCCGGACAGCGCCATCTACTACGCCGTCAAGGCCAACCCGGCCCCCGAAGTGCTGAAGCTGCTTGCAGGCCTCGGCTCCAATTTCGATTGCGCATCCGTTGCCGAAATCGAAATGGCGCTCGAAGCCGGTGCGACAGCCGCTCGCATCTCCTTTGGCAATACGATCAAGAAGGAACGCGACGTTGCCCGCGCGCATGCGCTCGGCGTCAGCCTCTTTGCTGTCGACAGCCACGAGGAAGTCGAGAAGATCTCGCGCGCCGCTCCCGGCGCCCGTGTCTTCTGCCGCGTGCTGACGGATGGCGAAGGCGCCGAATGGCCGCTGTCGCGCAAGTTCGGCTGCGTCCCGCAGATGGCTGTCGACGTTCTCGTCTACGCCCATCAGCTTGGCCTGCAGTCCTACGGCGTCTCGTTCCATGTCGGTTCGCAGATGACCAAGGTCGATGCCTGGGATTCGGCGCTTGCTGATGCCAAGCGCGTCTTCGTATCGCTTGCCAAGCAGGGCATCCACCTGCAGATGGTCAACATGGGCGGCGGCTTCCCGACCAAGTACCTGCGCGACGTTCCGTCCGCAGAAGCTTACGGCAAGTCGATCTACCAGGCACTGCGAACGCATTTCGGCAACCAGATCCCGCAGACGATCATCGAGCCGGGCCGCGGCATGGTCGGCAATGCCGGCGTCATCAAGGCGGAAGTCGTGCTGATTTCGAAGAAGTCGGACAATGACGATGCCCGCTGGGTATTCCTCGACATCGGCAAGTTCGGCGGTCTCGCCGAGACGATGGACGAAGCCATCCGCTATCCGATCCGCACGGATCACGACGGCGACGAGATGGAGCCCTGCGTCATCGCCGGCCCGACCTGCGATTCGGCCGACGTGCTCTACGAGAAGAACCTCTATCCGCTGCCGATCTCCCTTTCGATCGGCGACGAGGTCCTGATCGAAGGCACCGGCGCCTATACGACGACCTATTCGGCCGTCGCTTTCAACGGTTTCGAGCCGCTGAAGGCCTACGTCATCTAAGATCGTTTCCGCCGGCCCCGTAACCAGCCGGGGCGGCAAATTCACAATTTTCCTTCATCGCCGCTGATAACGGTATTGGGTACGGGAGGCCAAGATGGCCGCTGTTCTTGATTCTGTCCGCGCATTCTTTGCGCCTACCACTTTTGCCATCGACGCCGAAAATCCCTCGGATGTCGTAGCCCGCGAGACCTTGCTCGACCGCGTCATGGGCGCCGATCGCCGCAAGAAGTCGTCGGAAAAGATCCGCCGCAACCGCATTCCGGCCGAAGGCCTGGCGCTGGTCGCGCGCGATCGCGACGGCCATGTCATCGGCTCGGTGCGGCTCTGGAACATCGAGGCCGGCGTCAATGACGAGGGCACGCCGATTAATGCGCTGCTGCTCGGTCCGCTCGCCGTTGCGCCCCATCTCGGCGGCAAGGGCATCGGTTCGGCGCTGATGCGCGCGGCGATCCTCGAAGCCAAGAAGCGCGGACATGGCGCCGTCCTGCTCGTCGGCGATGCTGCCTATTACGAGCGTTTCGGCTTTTTTGCCGAGAAGGCTCGCCATCTTGTCATGCCGGGTCCGTTCGAACGCTCGCGCTTTCTGGCGCTCGAGTTGACGGAAGGCTGGCTCGACGGCGCGGCCGGCATGATCGTCCCCTCGGGGCGCATGCTGGCTGGCGCGCCGGTTCGCCGCGCAGCCTGAAGCAACAGCCGGTCGGGTCGGACTCGTTCCGCCTAGCCGGCAATATCCGCGCCGTTTGATCATGGAGGCAGGCGGGCCTGCCGTGATTGCGGCGCGGATTATTCTTTTGGGTACCGCGGCGCATGGTTACCGGGATGCCCTGTGAAGATGCCAACACAATCGCCTGCAGCAGGGAAAAACCCGTAATCGTTAAACTTTTAGCGAAGCCCCCAATCAAACCGCAAAACGCTTCCTGTACGTTCCCCGAGAATTTCGGGAAAGCGTCATGCTGCTGGATCTCAGGACAATCTATTTCATTGTGGCCGTGAGCTGCTTCGTGCAGGGCATGCTCCAGCTTGCAGCCTATGCGACCGGCCGCTTCGAGAGGTGGCCGCTGTGGTGGGGCCTGAGCAACATTCTTGTCGGCCTCGGTTCTTTCCTCGTCGCCTTGCGCAATCTCGTTCCCTACTCCGTCTCGATCGACGGCGGTAACGTGGTGACCATCGCCGGCTACATGCTGATGTTCTTTGCCGTGCGCGTCTTTTCGGGACGAGCGCTCGAGCAGCGCTATTTCTGGCTTGCCATCGTTCTCGTCAGCGTGCCTGTCGCACTTATTGTCAGAGATCCTTCGGCAGTGTCGGCGAGGCTTCTCTATGTCTCCGTCATTTGCTGCCTCTGCGACCTTGCCGTCGCAAGGGAGGCAATCCGTATTGCCCGGTGCGAGAGGCTGTATTCGGCAGCCCTGCTTGTCGGCCTGTATGTTTGCACTGCCTCGATCTTTGCGGTTCGCAGTCTTCTTGCGGCGACCGGCGAAATCGGCGGGCCGGATCCATTCGGCAGCAGTGTGGTCCATAGCTGGATGGCGGTATCGGCGGTTGCTTTCATCATGCTTCGCAGCATGGCCATGGTGCTGATGGCCGCCGAGCGCAGCCGAAATCAGCTGACTGAACTCGCCCACCGCGACCCGCTGACCGGCGCGCTCAATCGCGGTGGCCTTGCCCAGCATCTGCCTACTCTCGGTTCGCAGCCGGTATCGCTGCTCATCATCGATATCGACCATTTCAAGCAGTTGAACGACCGGCATGGCCACGCCGCCGGCGACGATATCCTGCGGCTTTTCGCCAGCGTTTCGAGAGGCATCATGCGCTCGGACGATCTGCTCGCCCGTCAAGGCGGCGATGAGTTTCTTGCCGTGCTGAAAAATGTCTCCCTCGAAGATGCTATGGTGATTGCCGATCGCATCCGTCTCGCCTTCGCCGCCGCCGTGATGCAGTGCCCCGATCTGGCCGTCTTTCCGACCCTGAGTATCGGCGTTGCCGCGTGTGGGCAAAACGGCGGAGATTTTGAAAGGCTGATTCAGAAGGCGGATGAGGCACTCTATCGTTCGAAACGCGAAGGCCGCAACCGGGTCGAAGCCTTCGGAGAAACGCACCAAGCCGCGTAGGAACGGCGCGAACTCGCCCATCTCAAAGTGATCCTAGATATTCTGGTCCATCGTCTCGGCCGGGATTTCGTCGGCGCGGTGGACGCGCACGAGCGTTGCCGGCACGCCGGCGACCGTGCAATGCTCCGGAACCGGCTTCAGCACGACGCTGCCGGCGGCGACCTTGCTGAAGGCGCCGATTTCGATATTGCCGAGGATCTTGGCGCCCGCGCCGATCATCACGCCGTGGCGGATTTTCGGGTGGCGATCGCCAGTCTCCTTGCCGGTGCCGCCGAGCGTGACATTCTGCAGGATCGATACCTCATCCTCGATCACCGCCGTTTCGCCGATGACGATGCCCGAGCCGTGATCAAGCATGATGGAAGCGCCGATCCGCGCGGCCGGATGGATATCCGGGCCGAAGACTAGCGAGGCGAGATTGGCGAGCCAGCTGGCGATCTCCGGTCGGCCGGCGTTCCAGAGCGCGTGGGCGATGCGGTGGGTCTGCAGCGCATGAAACCCCTTGAGGTTCAGGAGCGCGTGCAGAAATGTCGTGCAGGCCGGATCGCGCTCACGCACGGCAACAAGATCCGCCTCGATCTTCCGCATGATATCATCATCAAGCATGGACAGGATGAGATCGAACAGATCGCCAGTTGCCACCTGCGTCGCGGACAGCCGCGCGGCCAGCACATGGGCGATGATTTCTTTGTTGCCTGCAGCATTGGTTATTTGCACCGCAAGCAATTGCTGCAAAATCGGCTCGCGTCCGGCAAGCGCAACTGCCTCGGCGCGGATGACGGCCCAGACGGATGCGCCGTCCGAAGGCTGCGACTGTTGCTCGGCCAAACCGAGGTCGGTCGATTTCGACATTCCCGTTTCCTCTGTCCGAGGCGGCGCAAGACGCCGCCTGCGCGGGGCACATATTTGGCCAGCCAAGACATTTGGCATGCCCGCCACTTTGCGGCGTTAGTCCGTTATTCTAGCCGCCAGACGGTTGCAGGCCGGGCATCAGCTCCGGAAGCCTGCGCCAATAATAGAGCACATCCGGCTCTCTTTCCTCATTATCAGTACCGTCGGTCTCCTCCTCGGCGGCAAAACCGTGTCGTACCTAGAACGCCCGTGCGCCGGTATTGCGCTGAAACGGCCAGAGCCTGATCTTGTCCATTTCCTGCTTGGCACAGCCGAGGAGCAGAGAGCCGGTGCCCAAACCCTGGAAATCCGGGAGAACGTAAAGCTGCTCTATCCAGCCGTCGCCATAGGCGATGACACCGACGAGCCGGTTTTCCAAGGCGGCGCCAAGGATCGTGCAATTCGGCAGCAGATGCATGCGCCAGTACTGTTCTTCCTCTTCGGGCGTATGAAGATCCGGCAGCCAAGGCAGTCGTTGCCGCAGGGAGACACGCCTGATTCCGGCTACGGCTTGCATGTGGTCGGCGGTGAGCGTCACGACTTCAGGCCCGATAGGATATCGTCCGTTGCCGCCAATGTGCGTCAAGCCGAAATATCGATGACGCCGCAGTCGCCGGCTTCGGAAGCGAAGGCGAGCAGCTTGCCGTTCTTGCTCCAGCTCATCGCTGTGACGGCGCCTTTGCCGGGGCGGCGCAACAGCGCCTCCTTGCTGTCGGCGATGCGGACGGCCAGAATCATGCCGTCGATGAAGCCGATGGCGAGGATATCTTCGAGCGGATGGAATTTCACCGCGGTTGCCATGATATTGGCGCGAGTGCCGAGTTCGAGCGGCGCCTTGCCCATCGGCCCGTCCTTGCCCTGGAAGGGCCAGACGATGGCGGCCGGCGCGCCAGACGAGGCGAGCCATTTGCCCTTGACCGACCAGGAGAGCGATTTGACCTTGGCGGGGTAGCCGGTCATGCGCATGTGGCGGGCTTCGGAGCCCGGCTTGCTGTCGAGTTTCCAGCCGTGAAGCGCGTTTTCCTGCATCGAAGTGACGAGGAAATTACCGTCCGGCGAAAAGGTGACGCCGGTATGCGCACCCTTCCATTCGAGATCGACTGGTTTGGCGGTCGTGCCGATCCAGTGCAGCGACACGCCGTTATACCGCGCGGCCGCGATGCGCAGGCCCTTCGGCGCAAAGGCAAGGCCCTCGACCGTGCGCTCCTCTGCAAATTCCTTGGTCGTCCCGTCGGCAAGGCGCACGAGCGAACTTTTGCCGTAGGAATAGGCAATGGCCCCTTGCGGGCCGGCCGCGACCTGCGAGATCCACTTGCGCGGCGCGGTGGCGAGTTCGCTGACGCTGCCGTCGGCTGAAATGCGCAGCACCTTGCCATCCTCGCCGCCCGAAATCAGGCTCTCGCTATAGGGATCGCGGATGGCGGTGAGCATGCCCTGATGGGCTTCAGAAACCCTGTCGCCGCCGTCCAGCCGGTGAAACGTGCCGTTGGCGCTGGCGAAGAAGGGGACATCACCTAAAAATTCGACGGCCAGAACGTGGCCGTCGAGATCAAGCGGTGCAACTGTCGGCATCAGGCGGCTGCCTCGCAGGCCTTGAAGGAAGCTTCAAGCTTCTCACGGTCGAGATCGCGGCCGATGAAGACGAGACGGCTTTCGTGTTTTTCGCCTTCCTTCCACGGCCGCTGGTGATCACCTTCGATGATCATGTGCACGCCTTGGACGACGTACCGCTCGGGATCATCCTTGAAGGCGATGATGCCCTTGAGGCGGAGAATGTTCGGTCCCTGCGTCTGGGTGACCTTCTGGATCCAGGGGAAGAAGCGCTCCGCGTTCATCTCGCCGCCGCGCAGCGATACCGACTGCACCGTCACATCATGGATCGCCGACATGGCGCCATGGTGATGATGCTCGTGCCCGTGGTGATCATGATCGTGATCGTGATGATGATGGTCGTGATCGCAATCCGGGCCGCAGACATGGTCGTCATGGCCGTGCTCGAGGAAATGCGGATCGTTTTCGAGCGCGCGCTCCAGGTTGAAGGCGCCCTGATCGAGCACACGAGCGAGGTCGACGCCGGAGCGGCTGGTCTTATAGACGCGGGCGGCCGGGTTGATGGCGCGGACGATGTCCTCGATCACATCAAGTTCTTCAGGAGTCACGAGGTCGGTCTTGTTGATGACGACGACGTCGGCGAAGGCGATCTGGTCTTCGGCCTCGCGGCTGTCCTTCAGACGCAGCGGCAGGTGCTTGGCGTCAACCAGGGCGATGACGGCGTCGAGCTCGGTCTTGGCGCGCACATCATCGTCCATGAAGAAGGTCTGGGCGACCGGCACCGGATCGGCAAGACCGGTGGTTTCGACGATGATGCCGTCGAAGCGGCCGGGACGGCGCATCAGGCCTTCGACGACGCGGATCAGGTCGCCGCGCACCGTGCAACAGACGCAGCCATTGTTCATCTCGTAGATTTCTTCGTCCGACTCGACGATCAGGTCGTTGTCGATGCCGATTTCACCGAACTCATTGACGATGACCGCATATTTCTTGCCGTGATTTTCGGAAAGGATACGGTTGAGCAAGGTCGTCTTGCCGGCGCCGAGATAACCGGTAAGCACGGTAACGGGAATGGGCTTCTGGGTGGGAATCGCGTCGGTCATGAGAACCTCTAGGATTAGGCGTGCGGCCGAGTAGCTTCAGATCGGCTGCTTGAATGGTTGGTCTCATATAATGGCATGGGCGCGGCAGTTCAAAGGGTTTTATAATGTTATAAGATCACATCATCCGTCAGGCCCAGATGGCCATTCACCGGAGCTGCGTGACATCGAAGGCATCGACATCTTCCAGCAATTCCACCAGTCCCTTGACCGCATGCGCAATCAGCGCCTCGCCCTTTTCAGCCGTCGCCGCCGCGGCGTTGCCCGTCACGCCCTCTGCGTTGAGATCCGACATCTTCCAGCCGAAGGCGTGCGGCCCATAGGCGCGCAGATGCTTGAAACGCCTGGCAAATTCACTCTGTCGCGAAGGGAAATCCGCCGCTTTCGTCATATCCACCCTGCCCGGATGAAGCGCCAGCATCACCGAGGTCTCGATATCGCCGCCATGGATGCCGACCGCCTTTTCCTCCGGCGGGATGACGCCATCGGGCAGGCCGAAGCGGGTCCAGCTCGTCGCCACCGCCAGCATGGCAAAGCGAACCCGCGCCTCGGTCGCGACAATGGTCATGATGGGCGAATTGCCGCCATGAGCGTTCAACATCACCAATTTGCGGATGCCCTGCTTCGCCAAGCCTTCGGCGATTCCGAGCCAGCGGTCCACCGCTTCGCCGAAGGCAAGCGTCTTCGTTCCTTCAACATTCATATGCTCTATGGAATAGCTGACGGATTCGGCGGGCAGGAATGTGACGGGAAGGCCAGCCGGTAGGGCCATCCTCAATCGCCTGGCGATGCCTTCCGCAATCAGCGTGTCGGTTTCGAAGGGCAGATGCGGGCCGTGCTGTTCATGAGCGCCGAGCGGCAGCACGGCGATCAGGCGACGCACGTCAACGGCAGAGGCCGGGTCGCTGTCTTCGAAACGGGGCGAAGGCGTCATCATCCAGTCGTTGCCTCTTGTTTATGACGAGATCCTGGGCAATGTCATATCGCAGCGGCGCCAAGGCTTAAAGATCAAAGGGATGGCTATGGGAAAGAAGCAGAAGGACGGCAAGAAGCACAAGTCCAAGAAGAAGGACAAGACCGAGTATACGCTCGTCGACCTCTCTCCAGCGCTCACCCAGGCGGCTCGCTCCATGCGCACGGTGCTTTCGCGCAACCTTCTCGAAAGCGGGCTCTATGCCGGCCAGGACGGCGTCATCCACTCGCTTGCCGAGAGCGACGGCATGACGGCCGGCGGCCTTGCCCAGAAACTCGGCGTCAAGGCGCCGACGATGACGCGCACGATCGGCCGCATGGAGGCGCAGGGCTTCCTCGAGCGCAAGCCCGACGCCGAGGATGCGCGCCTCACCAAAGTCTATCTCACCGAGCTCGGCCGTGGCAGCGTGCAGGGGATCGAGATGGCGGCCGCGGCCTGCGACAGGCTGGCGACGCTGGAATTCTCCGAAAAGGAAATCCGCAATCTCGTCCGCCTGCTGAAGGCGATCGATGCCAATCTGCAGGCCGAAGCTCTTCATATCGAAGATCCGGATGAAGACTGAAATTTCGCAGAAAGACGAATTGCTTCCACCGATTAAATCTTTTAATTAAACATTTTAAGGGCCACGCCGGTTTTCCGGCGGCTCTTGCTGCTTGCGTGCTGCCTGGAGGAGGACACGTGGTCCAGAAGATCAAGCTTTCGACGATCGCCGAAACGCTCGGCATTTCAACGGCGACCGTATCGCTTGCCTTACGCGACAGTCCGCTCGTCGCCAGCAATACGCGGGACAAGATCAAGGAACAGGCGCGCGCGCTCGGCTATATCTACAATCGCCGCGCTGCCAGCCTTCGCACCTCGCGTTCCGGCATCATCGGCGTCGTCGTGCACGACATTATGAACCCCTTCTACGGGGAGATCCTGAAGGCGATCGAAAGCGAGCTCGATCGCAGCCGCCACACCTTCATCCTTTCCAATCATTACGACAATGTCGAGAAGCAGCGCACCTTCATCGAGACGCTCCTGCAACTCGGCGGCGACGGCGTCATCATGTCGCCGGCGATCGGCACGCCGCCTGAGGACGTGCAACTGGCGGAAGACAATGGCATGCCGGCGATCCTGGTTGCGCGCTCGATGGAGGGCCAAGACCTGCCGACCTATCGCGGCGATGACAGCTATGGCATCTCGCTTGCCACCAACCACCTGATCGGCCTCGGCCACCGCTCGATTGCGATGATCGGCGGCACGGACCAGACATCCACCGGCCGCGACCGCTACCAGGGCTACGTCAATGCGCTGCGCAAGGCCGGCATCGAAGTCGATCCGAACCTGCGCATTCCCGGCCCGCGCTCGAAGCAGGGCGGTTTCGAAGCCGCCGTGCATTTCCTCTCGTTGCCACAGAAGCCGACGGCCGCCGTCTGCTGGAACGATCTCGTGGCGATCGGCCTGATGAACGGCATTGCGCGCGCCGGCCTGGTGCCGGGACGCGACATCTCCGTCACCGGTTACGACGATCTTGAGGAGGCTTCGATCGCCACCCCGGCGCTGACGACCGTCTGGAACGGCCAGACCGAGGTCGGTCGCCTGGCGGCGCGGGCGCTGCTCGATCGCCTTGCCGGCAGCCACGAGCCCGACGGCATGCATCTGATCAAACCGGAAATGCGCATTCGTCAGTCCACCAGCCCTCATCGGCCCCGCGCCTGAACCAAGACGGTCATCCAAGAGGAAAAGCCATGTCCCGCATCGCCATTCTCGTTCCCGGGAAGATACACGAGCGTGTTATCGAAAGGCTGAAGGATCGTTTTGAGATCATCGCCGTCGCCCGGGAGGAAAGGCTTGCCCTCGACGACGGGACTGCCGCCCGCATCCGCGGTGTCGCTGTCTCCGGCCCGTTCCCCGGCGCCTGGATCGACCATCTGCCGCATGTCGAGGTGATCGCCAATTTCGGTGTCGGCTACGACGGCGTCGATGTGAAACAAGCCGCCGAGAAAGGCATCGTCGTCACCAACACGCCTGATGTGCTGAACGACGAGGTCGCCGATACGGCGATCGCCCTGCTGCTCAATACCGTTCGCGAGTTGCCGCGGGCCGAAGCCTGGCTGCGTGCGGGCAACTGGAAGCCGGGCGCGACCTATCCGCTGTCGCGCTTCTCGCTCAAGGGCCGTCATGTCGGGCTTTATGGCCTTGGCCGCATCGGGCTTGAGATCGCCAAGCGGCTGGAGCCGTTCAAGGTGAAGATCAGTTACCACACACGGTCGCGACATTCCGATGCACCCTACGATTATCACCCGACGCTGAAGGGGCTAGCGGAAGCGGTGGACACGCTCATCGCCATCGTTCCGAAGACGCCGCAGACGCATAAGACGATCGACGCCGATATTCTGGCAGCACTCGGCCCGAACGGCATTCTCGTCAATGTCGGCCGCGGCTGGACGGTGGACGAGGCGGCGTTGAGCGCGGCGCTTGCCGCCGGCGCTCTCGGGGCGGCCGGCCTCGATGTCTTTTATGAAGAGCCGACCGTGCCGGGTGACCTGCTGGAGCCGACCAATGCCGTGCTCTTGCCGCATGTCGCTTCCGCATCGGTGCCGACGCGCAATGCGATGGCCGATCTGGTCGCCGACAATCTCATTGCCTGGTTCGAGAAAGGTGCAGCGCTGACGCCGGTGTCGGAGACGCCGCAAAAGGACTAGGCGCGCCGCATAGAAGTTGATTTATGCGAGGTATACAGCGCTGCCAAATCGACTGTGGTTCGTGGATGATATGTTGCCCAGTGCGATGCCGTCGGTTACATTCTCGCCGATTTTACAACTAAGATTCTCAACTTTTCCGTGCGTTTGGGAATTGCGCCGGCGGGCTGCAGGATAAAGGCCGAACAAAGGGGATTGACGGCATGTCGGAGCCAAGTGCGTCGAACACGAAGAGCCTCGAGACCAGCCCGGGCTTGATGCCCGCGCTTTCGACCGGCGGCCTGCCGGCCGTGGTGACGGTCGTTCTTCCGCCGGAGAAAGCCGGCGAGGTCGGCGACCTCGCAGAGCGGTACAGGCTGGCAACGGTCGAGCCGCATCATTTGATTACCTTCGGCCAGGAAGCCATCGGCGGCTTCGGCGCCAAGCTCGATGCCATCCTTTCCCAGATCACCAATGCGCAGTCGCCGGTGCTGTTCGAATTGTTCCGGACGATCCGGGACGGCATCAATGACGCCGATCTCAAAGGGCTCGAAGCAAGCATCCGCGAGAAGCTGAAGGGCAATTTCCTCGAACGCCTGTTGACGGCCGTCGGTCTCGGCGACCCCGCCAAGCGCCTCAAATCGGTGACCGACGAGGTTCGCGGCATGCTGCAGAGCAAGGCCAAATCCCTCGGAGATCTGGTCAGGCCGATGGAGGCTGAGATCGAGGAGGAGAGCAGCAAGCTCATTCTCGAAGTGTCGCGCATGAGCACGCTGGCCGAGGGATATCGCGATACGATCGTGTCTCTCGGCGTTTTCGTTGAGGCCGGAAGACGCATCCTTGCCGATGCCGGCCGCGAGCTCGACCGGTTGATGGAAGAGGCGGCTTCCGGCGATCCGCTCAAGGTGCAGGAAGCCCGCGACTTCTCGCAGAAGCGCGATATCTTCCAGAACCGGGTCCTCGTTCTCGAAACCGCCTATGCCAAGGCGCCGGCCGACCTCGACTCGATCGGCATTGCCCGGGGTGCAGCGCTTGCCACCCTTGCAGATACCGTCACCTCGGCCAATGCGGAATTCAACGACATCAAATCGATGCTGATCCGCCTGCACGCGCTCTTCCAAATGCAGTCGATCCAGCAGATGAACACGATGCGACGTGAACTGCGTGCGTCGCTGCAGCAATATGGATCCGAGGTGCTGGAGGATGTTTCGGTCAATTCGGTCAGGGCGGCCGGCGAGACCCGGCTTGCCGATGCCGATCTGGTGCTCGGCACCGCGCAGCGGCTGCGCAATATCGCCGACAAGGTGGTCGCCGAAGGCGAGCGAAACAAAGAACGTTATGCCGCCGCCCGCGCCAAACTTGAACAAGCCCGGCAAATCGTGACCGATCGTCCGATCTGAGACTTCAGGAGAAAGATAGCGCATGGCAACCTTCAAGCTCAACAAGGGGCAATCATTCCAGATCCAGAAGGAGATCCAGCTCGTCCATTCGGGACTTGTTTGGGATCCGCCCGAAGGTTCGGGGCCGGCCTTTGATCTCGACGTGCATTGTTTTGCGCTGGTCCATCCCGGTGGCGATGCGAACCGCGCGCGGCTCTACAATGAAGGCTCGCATGCACTCTGCTATGCCTTCGTGCGCAGTTCCAGCAATCCGGAAGGGTCTTTGAGCAAGAATGCCGACGGTTCCTTCCAGACGGATGACGGCTCGATGTGGCACGAACGCGACGACCGGACCGGGCGTGGCGGCCTGATCAAAGGGTCGGAACCCGATGAGGACGGCGACGATGACGATCATGGCGGCGGCCACCATGACGAGGGTTTCCGCGAGGAGTTCAAGATCGTGCTGGCGAAGCTGCCGGACGAGGTTTCCGAGCTTGCCGTCTGGGCGACGATCCATGATGCGGAGCGCAAGAAACAGGATTTCGGCAAGGTCAGGAACGCCTATATCGAAGTTTGTGACGCGATGGATGACGAGCTTTGCCGCTACCAGCTCACCGCCGAATTTGCCGGCAAGACGACGATACAGGTGGCTTCCTTCCTGAAGCAGCCGGACGGATCCTGGCGATTCCATGCCGTCGGTGCAGGGTCGAATGCCGGGCTTGGCGACGTCATCCAGGCTTATTTCAACTGAACGGGGGCCTCGTTTGATGAGCGGCAAGGCAGATGGACCGCCGGGAAAGGAGCCGGGCCGGTTGCCCAAGGTGCTTTTTCCAAAAAGCGCCTCGCCTGACGTTGCCCAACCTCCCGGACAATCCACCCAGCCGAAAGTCCTATTCGGTTCGCCGCAACCGCCGATGCTCAAGGGCGACAAGCCGCGTGTTCTCGGCGCCGGGGAAATTCGCCGGCGCATTCCCTGCAGCGTGGAGGCGTTCCTGAAGATCGATCCCGGCGCTGCCGCATCGGTCGCGACGGCAGCGTTGCGCATCGTCGACGGCACCAATCTCGACGATCATTATTTCGACGACGTCGTGCGCTTCGGCGCCCGCCTTCAGACAGAGCATGGCAGGCTTGCCGAAAGCGAACTCGCGCTTGCCGACAGCGAAGCCTTGGCGATGGGAAGGCGTCTTGGCGCCGAACTGCTCCAGCGTCTCGGCGATCTGGATCCAGACCGTGTGTTTGCCGTTCGCGGCGGCGTCTTGAAGGCAATCAAGGCGCTGGCGGCTCCGCGCGATCCCGACAGCCTCTTTCTGCAGCTTTATCCCGACGTGCAGGCCCTGGCGAAGGAGCTCGATGCGCTTGCGCCCGAAATCGTTGCGGTCGCAAAACGGCTTCGCGCCATCGGCAAGGCCTATGCGGCGCTCGGCCGTGATCTCGCCGCACACATCCTGGCGGCGCGCTTCCTGGTCGATCATATCGGCGGAGTTCAGTTTTCCGATCGCGAACGGCAGGCGCATTACACCTCGCAAGCCGACGCGATCGAGACGAGGATTGCCAGCCTGTCGGCGACGAAGGCCACGATCGAGATGAGCACGCATACCGTTGCCGGGCTCGCGCGGCACGTGGACGCGCTCGGACACGCTGGCGATGGCCTGTTGCACGAGGACCTGCCTGCCTGGCATGCAGCCTATTCCGCGGCGCTGACG
The DNA here is from genome assembly GCF_019685115.1 of Rhizobium sp. NZLR11. Taxonomy (NCBI): domain Bacteria; kingdom Pseudomonadati; phylum Pseudomonadota; class Alphaproteobacteria; order Hyphomicrobiales; family Rhizobiaceae; genus Rhizobium; species Rhizobium sp. NZLR11. The sequence continues at coordinate 115,884 of NZ_JABDWD010000004.1, forward strand.
GCGGCCCGAAGCGCGCAACCGCCAGCGCAGGCTGGCATCAGATCACTGCTTCGCGACATTCATGCGCGCATTCTTGGAAAACTCAGATCGGAGGGATGATAATGACGACATTCAAACTGCACAAGCCCGAGGAAGAAGTTCGACGCGTCGGCTTCGTCCTTCAGAAACAAGGCATTCACGAGCGCATTCCCGCCCAGGTCGGCATCAACATCGATGTCTCGGGCTCGATGACCGACCTTTTCAAATCTGGTGTGGTCCAGGCGGCGCTCGAGCGTATTCTTCCCGTCGCTCTTTATTTCGATGACGACGGGCGTATCGATACTTGGGTGTTTTCCAATCAGGAGAGGATGGCATCGATCGCACCGGCCACCGCCAAAAATTACGAGGGTTACGTCGAGCGTGAAATCATCGGCAACGATGCGCTGAAAGCCGTACTTTGGGGTGGCACGGATTACGGACCGGTCATCCGCTCGAACCTGATGACGTACGGTTTGATGGAAGAGGAGGCGGCTGGCGGCTTGCTCGGCATGATCTTCGGCATGAGCCGCGATACATTCGGCGAGGAGACACGGTCGGGCATTCCGGCGATCAATTACTTCCTCACCGATGGCGAGAATGCCGACAGAGATGCAGCCTGGGCCCTGCTGCAGAAGGCCGAGCATGCCGAATCGCAGATCTACTATGTCATGGTCGGTGTCGGTGACGAGCGTTTCGACTTCTTGCGCAGCGCGGCCGAGCAATTTCCGAATGTCGGCTTCGTCAGCGTCAAGGATCTTGGGGAGTTCGTCGGCAGCGACGACGCCTATGAGAAACTGCTACCGGCGGAGCTCTGCACCTGGCTGAAGCACGAGCATGACGACGAGGACGACGATCACCATTGATGGTTGCTGCTCAACGCTCGGCGGGCTTAAAGCGCGCCGGCGCCGCACCGTCAGGCGGTCGCCCTCGCGGGGATGAGCGGGAGCTTGGCGGCGGCGGCGTAGGCGCGGACGGCGTCGCCGAAAGCGGCAAACAGCTTGTTCGAAGGCCTGTCGGTTTCGGCCCAGTATTCCGGATGCCATTGCACGCCAACGGCAAAGGCCTTGGCGTCGATGACGGAAACGGCCTCCACCGTGCCGTCCTCGGCGCTTGCCTCCACCTGCAGCCGCGGTGCGGTTCTGGCGATTGCCTGTCGGTGCAACGAATTCACGCGGACCTCGCCTGGGCCGAGAATGCCTGCGATGCAGGAGCCTTCCTTGACGTAGACGCTCTGGCGAATGGCGTACATGCCGTCGCGGTCGACGCCTTCCGGCCGGCGGTGGTCTGAGATGCCCGGCTGCTCCTGGATCTCGCTTGCCAGCGAGCCGCCGAGCGCGACATTCAGCTCCTGGATACCACGGCAGATGGCGAGCAGCGGAATGGCGCGGTCGATGGCGCGGCGGATGAGCGGCAGGCTGGTGGCGTCGCGGGCGAGGTCGAAGGGACCGTCCCTATCGCTGGCATCGGCACCGTAGAGCGAAGGATGCACGTTGCTGGCCGAGCCGGAAACCAAGAGGCCATCGACACGGTCGAGGATCGCGTCGGTATCGTAGCCCTCCTCGAAGGCGGGGATGATGAAGGCCATAACGCCGGCCGCAGTCAATGCGGCACTGAGGTACTGATGTTGTACGGCGTGCCAGGTCGCGCCGTCGAAGCTGCGGATATCTGCAGGAATAGCAACGATTGGTTTCGTCATATCAGCCCCGATAAAATCTTTCTGCACATCGTTTTGCCGCCAGAACGGCGGTCAAGTCAACGCTTGGCTGTGTCAGGTGACCAAAATGCGGCGGAAGCGCTGCCGCGGCTCCGGGTTCGCTGCTAAGCCGCTGATTTTGATGGATGCGTGCCCGTTGTCCTATTGCCGTCTTGATGCCAAAGGCTAACAGACTAACGCTTGAATCGCGGCTCTCGCCATGCTTAGCTTCCCCTCGCTGCGGATAGGGGTGAAGATTGCCCGCGCAGTGCCATCTATACGGGAGGTTTTTGATGGATCGTCGTTCGTTTTTCAAGAAGGCGGGAACCGCCGGTGCCGGCGCGGTGGCCGCAACGGCATTGGCCGCGCCTGCGATCGCGCAGGAGAATCCGAAGATTGCGTGGCGCATGACGTCGTCGTTTCCGAAGAGCTTGGATACGATCTATGGCGGCGCCGAGGATATCGCCAAACATGTCGCCGCGGCGACAGACGGCAATTTCACGATCCAGCCTTTTGCTGCCGGTGAAATCGTGCCCGGCCTGCAGGCCGTCGATGCGGTTGCCGCCGGTACGGTCGAGGCTGCCCATACGACCTCCTATTATTTCGTCGGCAAGGACCCGACCTATGCCATCGGAACGGCCATTCCGTTTGGCCTGAACAGCCGCCTGACCAATGCCTGGTATTACGAGGGCAACGGCAATAAGCTGATGAATGAATTTTATGCCACACAGGGTATGTATGCGCTGCCGGCCGGCAATACCGGTGCGCAAATGGGCGGCTGGTTCCGCAAGGAAATCAATACGCTAGATGATCTCAAGGGCGTCAAGATGCGCATCGCCGGCCTTGCCGGCCGCGTCATGGAGAAGGTCGGCGTCATCCCGCAGCAAATTGCCGGCGGCGACATCTATCCGGCGCTGGAAAAAGGCACGATCGATGCGGCGGAATTCGTCGGTCCCTATGACGATCTGAAGCTCGGCTTCCACAAGGTGGCGAAGTATTATTATTATCCCGGCTGGTGGGAGGGCGGCCCGACGGTGCATGGATTCTTCAATCTCGAAAAATGGAGCAATCTGCCGAAGCATTATCAGGCGGCGCTGACCGATGCCTGCGCTTTCGCCAACACCAACATGCTGGCGAAATACGACACGAAGAACCCGACCGCGCTGAAGCAGCTCGTTGCCGAAGGCGCGACGCTGCGCCCGTTCAGCCAGGAAATCATGGAAGCCTGCTTTCAGGCGGCAATTGGCATCTACAGCGAAATCTCGGGCACCAACCAGTATTTCAAGAAGATCTACGACGACCAGACCGCCTTCAAACGCGACGCCTATCTCTGGATGCAGCTTTCGGAATACACTTTCGATACGTTCATGATGATCCAGCAGCGGGCCGGAAAGCTCTGAGAGCTTCCATCGGCGCATTACACGAACGCATACCAAAACCCCGGATCACGCTTGGTCCGGGGTTTTGTTTTGGCTCTGTTACTTGGTGGGGTTATTTGGCGGGTAGAGGCGGTGCTGGCGGCAGGGTCAGGCCGGGGATCTGCGGCGAGCCATTGCCGCCGCCCAGCGGCGGCAGGCCGAGCTGGCCGCCGAAGCCCGGGACTTCGATCTTGATCGAGTTCGGGTCGACCTTCGGACCGTGATCCAGCCAATAGGTTACCGATTGCGGCCAGAAGATCACGATCGCCACCAGGATCAGCTGCATGCCGACCCAGGGAAGGGCGCCGATATAGATATCGGAGGTCTTGACGTCCTTGCCGGCGATCGAGCGCAGGTAGAAGAGCGCGAAGCCGAACGGCGGATGCATGAAGCTCGTCTGCATGTTGACGCAGATCAGCACGCCGAACCAGATCAGATCGATGCCGAGACTGGAGGCGACGGGGGCGAGCATCGGGATGACGATGAAGGCGATCTCGAAGAAATCGAGGAAGAAGGCGAGCACGAAGATGAAGATGTTGACGAAGATCAGAAAACCGACCGGGCCGCCGGGAATGCCCGACAGCATATGCTCGATCCAGCGCGAGCCGTCCATGCCCTGAAACACCAGGCTGAAACAGGTGGAGCCGATCAGGATCATCACCACCATGGATGTGATGTGCGTGGTCGACGCCATCGCCTCGCGGATCAGCGGCCAGGTGAGGCGGCGATGCAAGGCGGCGAGCGCCATGGCGCCGACGACGCCAAGCGCGCCTGCTTCCGTCGGTGTCGCAAGGCCCATGAAGATCGTGCCGAGCACCAGGAAGATCAGCACGATCGAGGGCACCATGCCCATCAGCACCTTGATGAGCAGTGCCCAGTTGAAATCGCCGCGCACCTCTTTCGGCAGCGGCGGCATCGATTTCGGCCGGATGATCGACATCACCAGGATGAAGAGCACGAAGATCGTCACCTGCAGGATCGAAGGGCCGATCGCGCCCAGATACATATCGCCGACCGACCTGCCGAGCTGATCGGCAAGAACGACGAGCACGAGCGAGGGCGGGATGACCTGGGTGATCGTGCCCGAGGCGGCGATGACGCCGGTGGCAAGGCGTGGGTTGTAGCCGTAGCGCAGCATGATCGGCAGCGAGATCACCCCCATGGTGATGACGGAGGCGGCCACCGTGCCGGTGATTGCGCCGAGCACCGCGCCAACGAGGATGACGGCATAGGCGAGGCCGCCGGGTATGCCACCGAAGAGTTTGCCAGTGCCTTCGAGCAGGTCTTCGGCCAGCCCGCAGCGCTCCAGCACCGCACCCATGAAAGTGAAGAAGGGGATGGCGAGCAGGAGGTCGTTGGAAAGGATGCCGAAGAAGCGTAGCGGCAGCGCCTGCAGAAAGACTTCGCCAAAATGGCCGGTGACGATGCCGATGATGCCGAACAACAGGCCGACGGCGGCAAGCGAAAAAGCGACCGGGAAGCCGTAGAGCATGAAGATGACCATGCCCAGGAACATCGCCGGCGGGATGATACCGAAATCAAACAAATGTGTTTCTCCCAGCCCGCGTTACTGCAGCGGCTTTTCGTAGGTCATGTCGATGCTGATATGGCCGGTAATGGCTGCGATCCGCTTGATCAGTTCGGAAACGCCCTGAAGGGAAAGCAGCGCGAAACCGGCGACGAGCACCAGCTTGACGGGCCAGCGGATCAGCCCGCCGGCATTGCCCGAGATTTCTCCCTGTTGGTAAGAAAGCGCAAAGAAGGGCCAGCAGACCCAGGTGAGGAAGACGCAGACGGGGATGAGGAAGAGGATCAGGCCGACGATGTCGATCCAGATCTTCGCCTTGTCGGAAACCGAACCATAGATCAGATCGACGCGGACATGCTCGTTGTTGCGCAGCGCATGCGAGGCGCCGAGCATGACGACGAAGGCGAAGAGATACCATTGAATCTCAAGCCAGCCGTTCGAACTGTAGTTGAAGGCATAACGGACGATGGCGTTTCCGGCGCTGATCAGACAGCAGAGCAGCACCATATATTCGGAAATTTTGCCCATGACGCGGCTGACCCGGTCGATCAGCCGACTGGCGGCCAGGAATACCGACATTCGCCTCCCCTTGTTCTTGTCCTGCCGGTTTTCCAGCAGTTTTCCCTCTTGCAATCGATGTAGACCACGGCCTTTGAAATTGGAAGGATAAATGCCTGGCGTTGGAGTATAGTCTTAGATGCGCCGGTTGGCCGATATGACCGCCGAATATTTCAACAACCCAGGCGTGGACGAATATTTCAATAATCTCGCCATAAGGCTGCAATAACGCGCGTAGGCTGTGCTGTTCATCCTGTGGTTTTAGAAAATTTGACCAAATGTTTGATTCCATTGAAATCAATTTTTAAAGGGTTGGGCTTAGAATTCCCGCGCACAGGGAAAGTGTGGATGAAGCCAGATAACCCGAACAGGGTCCCTTTAGATGTCTATCTGTCGTTTGTGAGTTCCCTGTCCGGGAACCGCATGACGCTTTTTGTTGGCGTGATCGTGCATATTGCTACGTGCCTTGCCGTGGCCGCCAAAACGCAATCCTCCGTCTATATTCCGCTGTCGGTTGCCTTTCTTCTGGTTTTCAGCGTTCGCATGGCCATCTTCCGACGGTTCGATCGTGTCGACAAGGAGAGCTTGTCGCATGCCGGAATCGAGCGCTGGGAGCGGATTCTGGTCGCCAGTGGGGCTTGCACCACCGCCCTGCTTGGCTTTGCCAGCGGCTACGCCATCTTCGTCGTGCACGATTCCTTTGCCGAACTTGCCTGCATTTCCGTCACCATGGCGACCATGGTTTCCGTCGTCGGCCGCAACTACGGCTCACGCTTCGCAGTCGATCTCCAGACGTTCTTCTGCTGCCTGCCGATGATCGTCTGCAGCCTGCTGGCTATGGATTTATATCGCGGCCTGCTGTCGATCTTCCTCATTCCCTTCTGGCTGACGACGCGAGCCATGGCGAACGGTGTGCGCGAGTTCCTTTATGAGAATGTCATCGCGCGCCGGGAAATCACCATCATCGCCGACCGCTTCGATACAGCGCTCAACAACATGCCGCATGGCCTGGTCATGGTCGATGCCGAAAACCGTATCCAGGTCGTCAATCGCAAGGCCTGCGAGCTTCTGAAGATAGGCGCGCCGGAGCGGCTGAAGGACCGCGACCTCGGCGCCGTCCTGCGTTACGGCGCGCGCTACAGTTTCATGGACGCCTCGCAGCCGGAGCTCATCCTGCGCCAGCTCACCCAGGTCGCCGAAGGCAACCTGTCGCGCACCCTCATTCATTTTCCCGAGGGCCTGTCTCTGGAATTCTCTGCCAGCCGAAGGGCTGACGGCGGCGCCGTACTGATCTTCGAGGACGTTTCGAGCCGCGTGAAGGCGGAGCAGAAGATCATGCACATGGTCCGCTTCGATGCGCTGACCGGCCTGCCGAACCGGGAATATTTCGGGCAGCTGGTGCAGGACTATCTCGCCAAACATCAAAGGAAGTCCGGGCCGCTCGGCTTCATGGTTCTCGATATCGACGAATTCAAACATGTCAACGACATGCGCGGCCATATCACCGGCGATCATCTGCTCTGCGCTATCGCCGCACGCGTCAAGCAGGCCTCCGGCAACGCCATTCTCGGCCGGCTGATGGGCGACCAGTTCATCCTGTTCTTCCCGCACGCGAAGGACCCGGCCTTGCTCGACGTCGAGATCCGCCGCGTGCACGCCGCGATCCAGGGTCATTACGAGGTCGATGAGCTGACCTTCCTCGTCTCGCTCAGCGCCGGCTACGCGATCCTCGAAAGTACCGCGTTCGCGATGGACGAATGGAGCGTCAAGGCGGATCTTGCCCTGTTCGAAAGCAAGTCGCGCTTCAAGGGCGGCATATCAGGCTTCGAGCGGGAGATGGATGGCCGCTATATCGAGCAGCAGAAGCTGAAGGCGGATCTGCGCGATGCGGTTTCGGCGCAGGCGCTGCATCTCGTCTTCCAGCCGATGTTCCGGGCCGATGGTTCGCGGATCGAATGCGCCGAGGCGTTGGCGCGCTGGGTGCATCCGGAGAAGGGCTTGATCCCGCCCGATGTCTTCATCCGGCTCGCCGAGGATATGGGCATCATCTCGGACATCACCCGCTTCGTCCTGTTCAAGGCATGCAGCGAATGCATGAACTGGCCGGACCATATTGCCGTCTCGGTCAACCTTTCGGCGCGGGATCTCAGGGATGCCGACATTCTCCAGGTCGTCGCCGATGCGCTTGCCCATTCCGGCCTCGATTCGGCGCGGCTGCATCTCGAGGTCACCGAAAGCTGCCTGATCGACGAGCCGGCGGCGGTGCGCGCCATTCTGGCGGAGCTCAGGGCCCGCGGCATCACCATCGCGATCGACGATTTCGGGACTGGCTTCTCCAGCCTCAGCTATCTCGACACGCTGCCGCTTGATATCGTCAAGATCGACCGCTCCTTCGTCCGCAACATCGTCGAGGATAACCGCCGCCACAAGCTCCTGCGCGGTACGGTCCATCTCGCCCGCGAACTGGGGCTGAAGATCGTCATCGAGGGCGTCGAGACCGAAGAGCAGCTCGCTCTGCTCAACAAGCACCGCAGCACCGATCTCGTGCAGGGCTATGTTTTCTCTCAGCCGGTGCCTTCCCAGAATATCCCGCTATTGCAGCAGGGCATCGGCCGCCGCCCCGTTCAGCGTCGGCGCAACAAGGTCGCCTGAGCGCTCTGCTACGGCCGCTTTTCCGCTGACAATCCTCCGCGCCGTTAACCTTAATACTTTATAAACGGCCCGAATTATCGGATTTTCTTGCCTAAATCTCGCCGGCATATGATTAATGATCCGTTAACGAGCGGATCGAGAAAATGTCAGAGACACTGTTCAAGCGTAGCGATTTCAGCGCGAAAATTTTGGAAGTTTTGGATCATGTCGAGTATCGCCGCGTCGAAAGCAGCGAAGACATGGAGCAGGTAGAACGCCTGCGCTACAAGGCCTACAAGGCCCACGACGCGCTGTCGCTTGCCCCGGGAGGCCTGTTGGACGATGTCGATTTCGACAGCCATGCCTATATCTTCGGCCTGTATTATTATGGGGAATTGGTCAGCACCATCCGGGTTCATTATGTGACACCCGAGCACCGTATCAGTCGGTCCGGAGAGGCCTTTCCCGAGGCGATGGATGAGCTTTTGGACGCCGGGCTGACCTTGATCGACCCCGCGCGTTTCGCGGCCGATCCCGAGCTCACCGCCGATCTGCCCTGGGTTCCCTATCTGACGCTGCGGCCGACCATCGTTGCGGCAGCGTATTTCAGGGCGGACCGCGTTCTTCAGTCCGTCCGGCCCCCACATGCCGCCTTCTATAAGCGGGTTTTCTATGCCGATACCATTGTGCCGGGCCGACTGGCGGAGAGTTACGGGGTTGACGTGACGTTGATGGCGACGAATGTGATCGAGGTCGGGCGCAAGCTGTTGACGCGCTACCCCTTCTTCATCTCCAGCGCCAGCGAGCAACGCATGATGTTTTCGCGCAATCCCAACGACACATTGCCGCCGCTCACCATCATTCCGACGGCGCGCTTCGTGCCGCAAGGCGAACTCGGCACCGACCTGCCGCTCTGATTTCTTCTTCTCTCACCGGGCTAGCATCTGAGTGAGAACAATGAGGGGCGGCAACAATTATCCGCAGTCGTCGCCCCTCATGCTTTTGCCGCCTGGAAATAGCTGGTTTTGACGCCTAAAGCGCGTCGTATCAAATTTGATTCATGCGACGCGCTTTAAGCCTTTGTTTTATGCATGTCGTTGTCCCGGAACCGCTACACACTTCCCGGCGACATGCATTAGCTGCGGCGTTCTCATGCATTGCGCTTTCGCCTGTCATTGTGTAATTCCTGCAGGCAGGGACTTCCCTCGCGGGGCGGGGGAATCAGGCAGCGCAGAGGCATTTCAGGGAGACGATATTTATGGCCGAACATCATACCGGACCGGTCGAGACCGGCGCGCCGATGGATTACAAGGAACATGAAAACACCTACGACATGTTCATTGCTGCCGCGAAATACGGCTCGATGCTTCTCATCTGCCTCCTGCTTGCGATGACCGCCGGTTTCTTCGGCGGCGCCGGCCTCCTTGGCGGCCTCTTCGTCTTCATCATTCTTCTCGCCATCGGCATCTTCCTGTTCCGCTGATCGCGGCAAGGGGAGGAGGGGCTTCTCCGAAGCTTTGTGACTAAAGCGCGTCGCGATCTTTCAGATCCGCTCCACGCGCTTCAGGTCGTTATTTTTGCGCATGTCGTTATCGCAACGCGCCGTACAGTTTTGCGCGACGACATGCTTTAGGTGCTTGGCCCGCGCAGGAAAGCCTGCGGCGGTCCGGCTGACCCGGAGGAGGGGGCAGTTGGGCAATATCGTTTTCGTTGCAAGGGAAATTGCGGGCGAGGAGACGCGTGTCGCGGCCTCCGCCGAGACCGTGAAAAAAATGAAGAGTTTCGGCTTCGACGTTGTCGTCGAAGCCGGTGCCGGTGCGGCTTCGCGCATTCCGGACGGAGAGTTCGAGGCAGCTGGCGCAAGGATCGGCAGTTTTGCCGATGCTGCCTCGGCCGACGTCGTGCTGAAGGTGCGCCGCCCGAGCGAACACGAAATCGCAGGCTATAAAAGCGGCGCCGTGGTCATCGCCATCATGGATCCCTATGGCAATGACGAAGCCATCGCAGCTCTGGCAAGTGCCGGACTTTCGGCCTTCGCGATGGAGCTGATGCCGCGCATTACCCGCGCCCAGTCCATGGACGTGCTTTCATCCCAGGCCAATCTCGCCGGCTACCAGGCGGTCATCGAGGCGGCGGCGGTCTATGACCGCGCCATGCCGATGATGATGACGGCTGCCGGCACCGTGCCGGCCGCCAAGGTCTTCGTCATGGGCGCCGGCGTTGCGGGTCTTCAGGCGATTGCGACGGCGCGGCGCCTCGGCGCGGTGGTCTCAGCCACCGACGTCCGCCCGGCCGCCAAGGAGCAGGTTGCCTCGCTCGGCGCCAAGTTCATCGCTGTCGAGGACGAGGAGTTCAAGGCGGCGGAGACGGCCGGCGGCTATGCCAAGGAAATGTCCGCCGACTATCAGGCGAAGCAGGCCGCACTCGTGGCCGAACATATCGCCAAGCAGGATATCGTCATTACTACCGCGTTGATCCCGGGTCGCGCGGCGCCGCGGCTGGTTTCGCGCGCCATGCTCGCAGCAATGAAACCGGGCGCGATCGCCGTCGACCTCGCAGTCGAGCGCGGCGGCAATATCGAGGGCGTCGTTGCCGGCGAGATTGCCGATGTCGACGGCGTCAGGGTGATCGGTTTCGCCAACATGCCGGGCCGCGTTGCGGCCAGCGCCTCGGCGCTCTACGCCAAGAACCTCGTGACCTTCCTCGAGACCATGGTCAACAAGGAAAGCAGGAGCGTCGTCGTCAACCTCGACGACGAACTCGTCAAGGCGACGATGCTGACCTATGCCGGCGACGTGGTTCATCCCGCATTCGGCGGCGCGAAGAAGGGAGATCTCTGATGGCCAGTGAAGCAATGGACAGAGCGCTGGAGCAGCTCGACCAGGCGGTGACTGCCGTCGTCACGGCAGCCGCCCACGCACCGGAAGCGGCAAGTGCTGCGACCGGCGGGGCAATCGATCCGTTCGTCTTTCAGCTGGCGATCTTCGTCTTGTCGATCTTTGTCGGTTACTACGTTGTGTGGTCGGTGACGCCGGCGCTGCATACGCCGCTGATGGCCGTCACCAATGCGATCTCCTCCGTCATCGTCGTCGGCGCGCTTCTGGCGGTCGGCATCTCCACAAGCGGACTTGCGACCGGCTTCGGCTTCGTCGCCCTCGTGCTCGTCTCGGTAAACATCTTCGGCGGCTTCCTCGTGACGCAGCGGATGCTCTCGATGTACCGCAAGAAGGACCGGTGAGGATCTGATGACCAATATCGCAGCTTTCCTCTATCTCGTCTCCGGCGTTCTCTTCATCCTGGCGTTGCGCGGCTTGTCGCATCCGGCCACCAGCCGTAAGGGCAATCTCTACGGCATGATCGGCATGGCGATCGCCATCCTAACGACGCTGGTGCTGGCCACGCCGAATTTCGGCGGCTTCGTGCTGATCGTCCTTGGACTTGCCATCGGCGGCAGCGTCGGCGCCTATATCGCCCGCACCATCGCCATGACCTCGATGCCGCAGCTCGTCGCCGGCTTCCATTCGCTGGTCGGTCTGGCCGCCGTGCTGGTCGCGGCTTCGGCGCTCTATACCCCTGCCTCCTTCGGTATCGGCGAGATCGGCTACATCCACACCGAAGCGCGGGTCGAAATGGCGCTCGGCGTGGCGATCGGGGCGCTGACCTTCACCGGTTCGATCATCGCCTTCCTGAAGCTCGACGGACGCATGTCCGGCAAGCCGATCCTGTTGCCCTACCGGCATGTGATCAATGCGAGCCTGCTCGTGCTGATCGTGCTCTTCATCATCGGGCTTGCCGCCACCGAGAGCCATTTCGACTTCTGGGCCGTGGTGGCGCTGTCGCTGGCGCTCGGCGTTCTGCTGATCGTGCCGATCGGCGGCGCCGATATGCCCGTCGTCGTTTCGATGCTCAATTCCTATTCGGGGTGGGCTGCGGCTGGCATCGGCTTCACGCTGGGCAATCTGGCGCTGATCATCACCGGCGCGCTCGTCGGTTCCTCCGGGGCGATCCTCTCCTACATCATGTGCAAGGGCATGAACCGCTCCTTCGTCTCGGTCATCCTCGGCGGTTTCGGCGGTGAGATGGCATCGGGCGGGCCCGACACATCGGACAAGACGGTCAAGCTCGGCTCGGCCGAGGATGCCGCCTATCTGATGGCGAATGCATCGAAGGTCATCATCGTGCCGGGCTATGGCATGGCGGTCGCCCAGGCCCAGCATGCACTACGAGAACTCGCCGACAATCTCAAGAAGAACGGCGTCGAGGTGAAATATGCGATCCACCCGGTCGCGGGCCGCATGCCCGGTCATATGAACGTGCTGCTTGCCGAAGCGAATGTTCCCTATGATGAAGTCTTCGAGCTCGAGGACATCAACTCGGAATTCGCCCAGGCTGACGTCGCCTACGTCATCGGCGCCAACGACGTCACCAATCCGGCGGCGCGCGACGACAAGACCTCGCCGATCTACGGCATGCCGATCCTCGACGTCGACCGGGCAAAGACCTGCCTGTTCGTCAAGCGCTCGCTCGGTTCAGGCTATGCCGGCATCGACAATACGCTGTTCTACAAGGACGGGACGATGATGCTGCTCGGTGACGCGAAGAAGATGACCGAGGATATCAACAAGGCGATCGCGCATGGATGACGCAGATACAGCCGCTCAGCTCGAACGCGGCCGCTTCGCTCAGGTTTCACCCGGCACCAACGTCATCTTCTCGACGCCGATGGCGAGGTTCAGTCCTTCCTGGGCCTGAACATTCAGTGGCTGCAGCATGAAAGCCTTGTTGGTGCCGCCGGCGATCACCTTGGCGCCGCCGCCAGCTCCGATGCTCGCATCGGCGCCGACCCCGTAATATTCGCCGGCCAGCGCGAATTGCGGCATATCCGTGCCGGTCTTTGCCAGTACCTGCCAGATCATCACGGTCCTGCCGGTCTGGCCGAGATCGATGCCGAATTTCTCGATCTTGCCTGCGTAGACCGCCTTGGCGCCGCCTGATGCCGGGGTATAGGTGCAGATGAGGTTCTTCTGCGAGGTGACGATCAGACCTTGACCGCCATCCGATCCACAGATCAAACGGCCAAGCGCGACATAATTTTCCGCGCCCGCCGGGCTTGCCCAGGCAGCGGCCGCCAGAGCCACCGCTGTGATCATCGTTTGTTTGAACATGGTCTTTCTCCTTGGGAATGACCTGTTCGAAACGGGTAGAGGTGGCGAATGTTCCTAGCTTATTCCCGCTCCAGCGTGCCACGCTGTGCCGTCAGCACCCATAACAGGCCTTCGGGCCGAAAATCGACCTGCACCGTGCCGCGGAAGGCGGAGGCGGCATGGGCCTTGATAACGGTCGTGCCGAAGCCAGAGCGCGATGGCTCTACGACCGGCGGGCCGCCGCGCTCCTCCCAACTGAAGCGGAGCAGGGCATCCGGCTTGTCTTCCTCCGCGACATCGCGCCATTCGAAGCGGACACGGCCTTGCGGGACGGATAGCGCACCGTATTTCACCGAATTGGTGGCAAGTTCATGCAGGGCAAGACCAAGGTTCTGAACGGCATCCGGCTTCAGGATGAAATCTTTTCCTGTGATTTCGATCTGTTCGCGCGATTGCGGGAAGGCCTGCAGGTGGATGTCGACCACCCGCCGCAGCGACACGCCTCCCCATTGCTCGCTGGTCAGGAGCTCGATCGAACGCACCAGCCCCTCGAGGCGGTCGGCGACGGCGGCCTGGAAGGTCTCGACGCTGTCGGCTTGTTTGGCGAGCTGGCGCATCATTGCCTGGGCTAGCGTCAAAAGGTTCTTGGTGCGGTGGACAAGCTCGTGCATAACGAAGCGCAGCCGGTCCTCGTTTTGACTGCGATCGAAGGAGGCGTTCGACAGGGCGATCGCTACCTGGTTCGCCTCGATGACGCTGGTTTCGACCGGCGAGACGATATGGCCTTCGCCCATGCGGTTCGCCATTCCGGCAATATCGCGGATGGTGGTACGCACCTGCCGTGCGACGGCATAGGCGCCGAGCACGGCGACCAGCAGAAGGGCCACGCCGCCGATGATGAGGAAACGCCAGGTGCTGAGGATCGACGCCTGAGCGATCGGTCCCCAGATCACCGTTTTCCACGACCAGCCGGGAATCCTGGCATAACCGAGCAGCATGTGTGGCAGGATCGCCTCGTCCTGGAAGACGCCGCGTGGAGCGGTGAACGCCGGCAGGATGCGCGGATCGAAGGGCGTGCCGGGTTCGAGATTGGCCGGGCCGGTGGCGGCGACCACGTGGCCGCTTTGATCGATGACAGCGGCCGACCAGCCGGGAGCAAGGCCCTCGGTTGTCACGAGCTTGCTCAGATCCTTGGCATCCTGGGTGATGATGAGGGCTGCGACGGGATCGTTCGCCCGCGGCAAGGTGACGTTATACACCCAGTCGCCGCTGATGCGGCCGCGAAAGACGTCGGAAGCCTCGATTCGGCCGGAGGTCATGACCGACTGGAGGGCGGTGATGTTCGCTACCTCGCCGAGTGGCGTGCCGAAGGCTCGGCGCGTGTTCAGGAGTTGCTGGCCGGTGCGGTCGACGGCGATGACGAACAGCGTATTGTCTCGGAGGGCGGTTTCCGTGCGCGCGTGGAAGGCGGCAAGATTACCGTTTTCGAGCTCCGGTGAGCTCGAAAGCAGCCGCAGCGTCGTCGCCATGTCCTGAAGCTGACGGTCGATGATCCGCGAAAGGGCGAGTGCATCCTGGGCCGTCTCGCGTCTCAGCGTCGAACGCTGGTTGTCTTCCAGCTGCAGCAGAAGCAGCGTCACAAAGGCGAAGATCGGCAGGGCGATCGCCACCGCCATGGCGACGAGGTAAGTGCCGATCGAGGCTTTGGGAAAGAACAGCGCGACGATCTTCATCTGTTGCGCCACGTCTCATGCGCTGGCGAAAGACAACAGAGTTCGCGAGCGGTCAGGAAAGCAAAGATCCGCATCTCTCGCAAGCCGCCCTCAATAAGTTTCGAACACCCGATAGCAGGCTATCGAAGCAGCGCCATGTTAGGGGGAGCAAGAGCAGGTTGCAACATACTATGATATGTCATCGAGGACGACGAGCCCTGCGGCGGCCGATTTGCCCGCCGCCCAGCTGATGTCCTTAGCCGGCGGAAGCACCGACGCGGGCGAGACCGTCGCGAGCTGGCTGGTACTTCGGATCGAGGCCGACGGCGTGACGATAGGACCGGGTGGCCTTCGCCTTGTCGCCGCGGCGTTCGTAGACGAGCGCCTGGTTGGCCCAGGATTCGGCAATGTTGCCGTTAAGCTCGATCGCGTGGTTGAAATCGGCAAAGGCGTTGTCGTTGTCGTTCAGTGCGATGTAGGAAATGCCGCGGCCATTATAGGGCTCGGGCGAATTCGGCGCGAGCGAGATCGCCTTCGAGAAATCGTCGATCGCCTTATCCTGCTGATTGCGCTTCTGATAGATCAGGCCACGATTGTGATAGGCACGGCCATCGGTGGTGCCAAGCTGGATCGCCTTGTCGAAATCGTTGAAGGCCTGATCATCCTGGCCGGCCGTGCGGTAGACATTGCCGCGGCCGATATAGGCGACGTCATAGCTCGGATTGATCTGCAACGCGGCATTGTAATCGCCGATCGCCTGGGCCTGCTGACCCATGTTGCGATAGACGAGGGCACGATTGGCGTAGGCCTGGAAAAACCGTGGATTGATCTGCAGCGCCGTATTGAAATCATTCAGAGCCGGACGGAACTGGCCGGCGCGGCCATAGGCGGAGCCACGGACATTGTAGCCTTCGGGATCCTTGGGATTGGCGTTGATAACCGCCGTCAGCGAGGCGATATTCTCTTCCGAGCCCTGCGCCTTGTCGATGCGGATCACCGCATCCGAGGTATTGGTCGTCTCGCAGCCGGCGAGGGCGAACATTGCCGCTAGCGCCAAAGCGGGCAGGAATGCGGTTTTCTGCAAGCGCAAAGCGCGGGACGGATTGAAGGTGTTGACAGCCATTCGGGCTCGATTTCCCCATGCGGCATATCCGGTGCGCGGATATGCGATCTTCAGCGGCAAACTAAAAAAGGCGGCGGCGAACCCATCGCCCCCGCCACAATGCATCTGAAAACGTCGAAAAAACGACGGCAACGCTCAGTGTGCGACCAGACCTTCGCGCTGGGCGCGCTTGCGGGCCAGCTTGCGAACGCGACGAACAGCCTCGGCCTTTTCGCGAGCACGCTTCTGCGACGGCTTCTCGTAGTAGTCACGCATCTTCATTTCGCGGAAAACGCCTTCGCGCTGCATCTTCTTCTTGAGAACGCGGAGAGCCTGATCAACATTGTTATCGCGGACAAGTACCTGCACGAGAATCACGTTCCTTTGGTTGGTTGATGCCGGCGGCGGCGCAGCGCCAGGGGCAAAAATATAACGTTCGCGCGGCCGCAGCCTTGCGATTGGTCATGCCAGATAGCAGATCGGGTTTAGGAAGTCCAGATGGATATGGGAAGCGGGGTGGAAAAATCCCGCTTGCCCTATCAGGTCAAGATCCGGCTCTGGCGCGACTTCGTCCAGCGCGGCGATCTCCTCCATGAGAGCGGTCCTGGCCCGGAGGCGATCGTTTACCCGGATGCATGCGCGAATGGCATTTGGACCGAAAGCGGCGTAGCCTATCGGCAGGTGCGAGCCGTTCTGCCGGCCGTCGAGGGAAACACCCGGTGAGATCATGACGCGCGTCCAGCAAATCGGTGTCGCTATCGGCCTGGCGATCGTGGCTCTGCTGACGATCCTGCGGGCAGGCGATCCCGCGATTTTCAAGCTGATCCGCGGCGTGACTTTCGACGAATATCAGCGTCTGGTTCCGAGGACCTTCGAGCCGATGCCGGTCCGCGTGATCGACATCGACGAGGCCTCGTTACGGGAATTCGGTCAATGGCCATGGCCGCGGGACCGTTTGGCCCTGCTGGTGGACCGGCTTTCGCAGATGGGCGCTTCGGCCATCGCCTTCGATATTCTTTTCGCCGAGCCGGACCGGCTGTCGCCGCGCAATGTTGTCAGCGAGGTTGCAGGCGTCGATCCTTCCCTTGCCGAGAAACTGCCTGATAATGACGAAATATTCGCCCGCTCGATTGCCGGCAAGCCCGTCGTACTCGGCTTCGGCCTTTCCAACGAGGGCCATTATCGGCCGCCTGTGAAGGCGGGTTTCGCCTTCACAGGCGAAAGCCCTGTCTCGGCTCCTCCCTATCTCGGCGCCTCGACGCCGCTCAGGCCGCAATTGGAGGCCAATGCGGCGGGGCTCGGCCATATCAGCCTCAACCCCGGCAACCCCTCGCCGGTGGTGCGGGCGGTTCCGCTGTTCCTGACCGACGGCGAGCAGCTCTATCCAAATCTCGCCATCGAGGCCCTGCGCGTCGCCCAGGGGGCGTCGACCTATGTGCTATCAGGCGCGCCCGATCGCGCCGGCATTATGACATCGGCGAAGATCGGCGATTTCGTCGTGCCGCTGACGGCGGCGGGCGAACTCTGGCTTTATGTCAGCCCCGACCGGGCTGAGCGGTACATATCCGCCCGGCAGATGCTTGCGGCCGAAGGGGCTTCTCCCGAGGTCGCGGCTGCCATTAACGGCAGCATCGTCTTCGTCGGCACATCGGCGGCCGGGCTCCAGGACATCCGCGTCACGGCGCTCGGCGAGAACGTTCCTGGCGTTTCGCTGCATGCGCAGGCCGTCGAGCAGATCCTCTCCGGCCATTTCCTGTCGCGGCCCGACTGGGCGGACGGGCTGGAAATCCTTGTCATCGCGGTGCTCGGATGCCTTCTCGTCGTGGTGACGACCTTCGTCAGCCCGGCCGTCGCGCTGATCTGCGGCCTGTTGATTACGGCAATGGCGCTCGTGGCATCCTGGGTGTCGTTTCTTTATGCGGGGCTTCTTTTCGATCCGCTGGCGCCGATTGTCAGCGGATCAATCATCCATTTTGCCGCGACCTCATTCCGGATCCTGGTGATCGACCGGGAACGGCGGGCGGTGCGGCGCGCCTTCGGGCATTATCTTTCGCCATCGCTGCTCCATCGCATCGAGCATACCCGCGATGCATTGCGCCTCGGCGGCGACGACCGTGAACTGACGGTCATGTTCGTCGATGTCAGGAACTTCACCGAGATCAGCGAGCGGCTGGCACCGACGGATGTCGTCGCATTCCTGAACACGTTGCTCGATGCGCTGAGCCGCCATGTGGTGGCCAATGAAGGTACGCTCGACAAGTTCATCGGCGATTCGATCATGGCGTTCTGGAATGCGCCCATCGATGTGGCCGATCATCAAACCAAGGCGGTCCGCGCAGCGCTTGCCATGCGTGAAACCCTGGCCGAGTTGAACGCCGGCGACGCTTTCGGCTTCGGACCCGGACAACAGGTCGGGATCGGCATCGGCATCCACACCGGCCTCGCCTGCGTCGGCAATATGGGCGCCAAAACGCGCTTCAACTATTCGGCGGTCGGTGATGCCGTCAACGTCGCGGCGCGGCTGGAATCATGCTGCAAGGAAGTCGGCTTCGACATTCTGATATCCGACAGCACGGCAAGGTCGGTGCAGGGAATGGCGCTGATCGAGGCTGGCGCCATTCCGCTCAAAGGAAAGAGCATCCGAACGCAGATCCTTGCCGTTGTCGGCGACGAACGCGTTGCCACATCGGCCGAATTTTCAGCCCTTGTTGTCGCCCACCAGCAGCTGATGCAGGCCCTGCTTGCGCATTCGAAGAACACCCGCAAGCTTGTCGGCGCAGCAAAGCTCAGGGCGGCGGGGGTGATCGACGGCCTGGCGGAATTCTATCGGCGGGTATCCGGCAGGACCGATCATTTTCGCGAGGTGAGTGATCGGTTCGAGAAGAGCGCGGCCGACTGAACGGGTCAGCGGTTGCGATTGAAACCCCAGCCCCCGTCGTGATGCCGATCCCTGTCGTAATCGTGATCGCCATCGTGATTGCCATCGCGGTCGTGTCCTTGATGATCCTGGTCATTCCCGTGATGCTGGTCGTGGTTCCCGGGCCGGTCGTGATCATCATGACCATCATGCTTGTCGGGACGATCGGGCCTGTCATGATGCGGCCTGTCGTGATCTGGCCTGTCATGATCTGGCTTGTCGTGATGCGGCTTGTCCGGCTTGTTCGGCCGCTCCTTCTGCGGCTCGGCCTGCCTCTGCGGCGGATCCTGCCTTTTGGGAACTGGCGCAATCGCCGGCGGAGGCGGTTTTCTGTCTTTTCTTTCCGGCGCGGCTGACGCCATATTGCAGCCGCCGATCATGCCGATGCCGCCTGAAAGCCGCTGATTGCCGGAGAGAAAGGGGAGCGCGCGGGGATTTCCGAGCGTATCGAGAATGCTGGGATCGACCCGGCGTGCCGCCGACATATTGCCGTTCGGCTTGGCCACCACGCAATCGCAGCGTTGCTGCAACTGCCGGCAGCCGCCCGGGCCGCAAAACCGAGCCGCGCCATTCAACAGGACGACGGCGGTCGTGCCATCAGGGCCGACGTAGAAATCGAAAGCGGTGCCGCGCACCCCGATCGTGCCGGCGGGCGTCAGGATCTGGTAGGCTGAGGAGTTGGAACTGCCGCTCACCCAGCGGAACGTACCCTTTGCCGCTCTGATGGTCAGTTTCTTGACCGATTGGGAATCATCGAAGACATATTTGTCGATCACGACCGACGAGCCCCAGCCCACTGCGAGCTTCGTGCCGTCACGGAACAGGAACTGGCCAAGTCCCGATGGGGATGTCTTGATGCGTTCGTTGCGATGGACGCTGGTGTCGACTTCGATCGGGCCGCTCTCTCCCGTCACCTCCGTCTTGATGACGACAGCTTGGCCGACCGGCTCGGCGGCGAGTGCCGGTTGCGCGCCAACAACCACAATGCAAAACGCCTGGAGTAATGAACGCCGACCCCACATGATACAGGAACCCCGGAAACATAAGGTGAATTAACATTTTAGTAACTGGTTGTCTTCTCGCCCACTTGGGCTAGGACCGGGCGGCTGGCCGAGGAAAGGTCAGCTTTGCCTTATCCCGCCGAACGGCTTTCGCAAGCAGCGCACGATGTCGTCTGAAAACCGCGCCGTTTTCGGCATCATGTCGCTTAGTGTCAAAAGCAAAGCTCTCGCGCGTCGCAAAACAACCGTTGTGCCGCATTTGGATTTGCGATTTGTATGGGCGCGGAGAACAGCCCTTTCCTGAAGGAGAAGAAGGCGGATGCGGAAATATTCGGTTTTTGCCGTGGCGAGGGAGGCCCTTCGTGGCCACAAGGGCTGGGAGAAGCAGTGGACTTCGCCGGAGCCGCGCGCCGAATATGATGTCATCATCATCGGCGCCGGCGGCCACGGGCTGGGTGCTGCCTACTATCTCGCCAAGGAGCACGGCATCACCAATGTGGCGGTGATCGAGAAAGGCTGGCTCGGCGGCGGCAATACCGGGCGCAACACCACCATTATCCGCTCGAATTATCTCTACGAAGAGAGCATGCACATTTACGAGCATTCGATGAAGCTCTGGGAAGGGCTTTCCCAGGAGCTCAACTACAACGTGATGTATTCGCCGCGCGGCGTGATGATGCTCTCGCACAATATTCACGACCAGCAGTCGTTCAAGCGGCATATCCATGCCAACCGGCTCTACGGCATCGACAATGAATGGCTGACGCCGGAGCAGGCGAAGGCCTATTGTCCGCCGCTCGATATCTCGGCCAGCGCACGTTATCCGATCAACGGGGCAGCGCTGCAGCGGCGCGGCGGCACGGCGCGGCACGACGCGGTCGCCTGGGGTTATGCGCGCGCAGCCTCAGACCGCGGGGTGCACATCATCCAGAATTGCGAAGTGACCGGCATCCGCCGCGGCCCCGATGGGCGCGTGACCGGGGTCGAGACCTCGCGCGGCTTCATCGGCGCCAAGAAAGTCGCCGTGTCGGCGGCCGGCCATACGACGACAATCATGAAGATGGCCGATGTACGCGTGCCGCTGCAATCGAGCCCGCTGCAGGCCCTGGTCTCCGAGCCGTTGAAGCCGATCTTTCCGTGTGTCGTCATGTCGAACACGGTGCATGCCTATATCTCCCAGTCCGACAAGGGAGAGCTCGTCATCGGTGCCGGCACCGACCAGTATAATTCCTATTCACAGACCGGCGGCTTGCAGATCATCACCCACACGCTCGACGCCATCTGCGAGCTTTTCCCGATGTTCCGCCGCGTCAAGATGATGCGGCAATGGGGCGGCATCGTCGACAATACGCCGGATCGTTCGGCGATCCAGTCGAAGACGCCTGTTCCCGGGCTCTACGTCAATTGCGGCTGGGGAACCGGCGGGTTCAAAGCGACGCCGGGCTCGGCCAATCTCTTCGCGCATCTGATTGCTCGCGATGAGCCGCACAAATTCAATGCCGGGCTGACACTGGAGCGTTTCCGCAGTGGCCGGCTGATCGACGAGGCGGCGGCGGCGGCGGTGGCGCACTGATGACGAATATCATGACTGAGATTTTGTGGGGCGTGCCATCCTCGCTTCCCGCTCGGATGCTCGCTCCTTTCGTCGCTCACCCCCTCATCCGCCTTTCAGGCACCTTCTTCCCGCTGGGGAGAAGGGGAGGAGAAGGAAATCACACATGCTGCTGATCCATTGCCCTTACTGTCAGGAAGAGCGCTCGGAGCTTGAGTTCCGCGGTGCCGGTGACGCGCATATCGTGCGGCCCGCCGATATCGCCTCGATCTCGGACGAGGAGTTCGAGGCCTATTTCTTTATGCGCGACAATCCGAAGGGGCTGATCTTCGAACGCTGGCGGCACATCCATGGCTGCGGGCGCTTCTTCAACGCGGCGCGCGATACGGTGAGCGACAAGTTCATCGTGACTTACAAGGCGGGTGAACCGAAGCCTGAGATCGGTGCGGCGGCCCAGCAGCATGCGCCTGTCGAGACATATGAAGCCGTGGAAGGAGAGGCGCAATGAGCGGCGTGAACCGTATCGTCGGCAAGGGGCGCCTGACACCGGCCAAAACAGCGCGCTTCAGCTTCGACGGCAAGACCTATACGGCGCTCGAAGGCGATACCGTCGCCTCGGCGCTGATCGCCAACGGTGTGCATCTCGTCGGCCGTTCGTTCAAATATCACCGGGCCCGCGGCATTCTGTCGGCAGGGGCCGAGGAGCCGAATGCGCTGATCGACGTTGCCCGCGATACGGCGCGCAAGCAGCCGAACGTGCGCGCCACCGTGCAGGAAGTTTTCGACGGCATGATCGTCACCTCGCAGAACCGTTGGCCGTCGCTTGCCTTCGACGTCGGCGCGGTCAACAACCTGATGTCGCCGTTCTTCGCCGCCGGTTTCTACTACAAGACCTTCATGTGGCCGCGTGCCGCCTGGAAACATGTCTACGAACCGATCATTCGTCGCGCCGCTGGTCTCGGCGTCGCGCCGACGGAAGAGGATCCCGATCATTATGCCAGCCGCTATGCCCATTACGACGTGCTGGTGGTTGGCGCCGGCCTTGCCGGGCTTTCAGCGGCGCTGGCCGCTGCCGAGAGCGGCGCCAGGGTGATCCTGTGCGACGAGCAGGCGGAAGCGGGCGGGGCGTTGCGTTACGATACCGGCGTGACGATCGACGGACAGGACGGCAATAGCTGGGCGCAGAAGGCCGTGACTCGCCTGAAGGCTATGGACAATGTCGAAGTGCTGGTCCGCACGACCGCCTTCGGCTACTACAACCACAATTTCGTCGGTCTTGCCGAGCGCGTCACCGATCATATCGCCAAGCCTTCCCGCGATCTGCCGCGCGAGCGGTTATGGCAGGTCCGGGCCAAGCGGGTGATCCTGGCCACCGGCGCGATCGAGCGGCACATGGTATTTCCGAACAACGACCGGCCGGGCATCATGCTGGCCTCGGCGGGGCGGATGTATCTCAATCACTACGGCGTCGCCGTCGGGACCAAGGTCGGCATCTACACGGCGCATGATTCGGCCTATGAGGCCGCTTTCGATCTGAAACGATCCGGTGTGTCGATCGCCGCCATCGTCGATAGCAGGCAGGCGCCGGGAGCGGCGGTGCTGGAAGAGGCGCGAGCGCTCGGCATCGATGTTCTGGCCGGCCAGTCGGTCGTCAACACGTCGGGACGGCTGCGCATCTCATCGATGACGGTGGCGCGCAACGGCGGTGGTTCGCCGCGCAAGATCGCGGTCGATGCGCTGCTGGTTTCGGCCGGCTGGACGCCGTCGGTGCATATGTTTTCGCAGTCGCGCGGCAAAGTGGCCTTCGATGCCGAAAGCCAACGTTTCCTGCCCGGCTCCTATGCGCAGGACTGCCTCTCGGTCGGCGCCTGCAACGGCACCGACGACCTGCAGCGGACGATCGAAGAATCGCTTGCCGCCGGCGAGCTGATGGCGCAGGCCACCGGCGGAAGCAGCGGCGAGAAGATCGCAATTTCGGCCGAGCAGGCCTATGACTGGACAGGCGGCATGATCGGCGCTGCCGAAGGCGCCGGACCGAAGACCAATGCCAAGGCCTTCATCGATTTCCAGCACGACGTCTGCGCCAAGGATATCCGCCTTGCCGTGCGCGAGGGCATGCATTCGATCGAGCATATCAAGCGCTTCACGACCAACGGCATGGCCTCCGACCAGGGCAAGCTCTCTAACATGCACGGCCTGGCGATCGCCGCCGAAATGCTTGGCAAGGAAATCCCGCAAGTCGGGCTCACCACTTTCCGTGCGCCCTATACACCGGTCACCTACGGCACGCTGATCGGCCATTCGCGCGGAGAGCTGTTCGATCCGACGCGCAAGACGCCGCTGCACGACTGGGAAGAAGCCCACGGCGCGGTCTTCGAGGATGTCGGCAACTGGAAGCGCGCCTGGTTCTATCCGCGGGCGGGCGAGACCATGCATGAGGCGGTCGGCCGCGAATGCCGGACGGCACGCGAGGCGGCAGGCATCTTCGATGCCTCGACGCTCGGCAAGATCGAGGTGGTGGGGCCGGATGCGGCGAAGTTCCTCAACCTCATCTATACCAATGCCTGGGACACGCTGAAGCCCGGCAAGGCCCGCTACGGCATCATGACCCGCGAAGACGGCTTCGTTTATGACGACGGCGTCGTCGGACGGCTGGCAGACGACCGTTTCCATGTGACGACGACGACCGGCGGTGCGCCGCGCGTTCTCCATCACATGGAAGATTATCTGCAGACGGAATTCCCGGATCTGAAGGTATGGCTGACCTCGGTGACCGAGCAATGGGCTGTCATTGCCGTGCAGGGACCGAAGGCGCGCGACATCGTCGCGCCGCTGGTCGAGGGGCTCGATCTTTCGAACGAAGCCTTCCCGCATATGAGCGTTGCCGAGTGCACGGTCTGTGGCGTGCCAGCACGGCTTTTCCGCGTCTCCTTCACCGGTGAAACCGGCTTCGAAATCAACGTGCCGGCCGATTACGGCCAGTCGGTGCTCGAGGCGGTCTGGGCCAATGCCGAGCCGCTCGGCGCCTGCGTCTACGGCACCGAGACGATGCATGTGCTTCGCGCCGAGAAGGGTTACATCATCGTCGGCCAGGATACCGATGGGACCGTAACTCCCGATGACGCCGGACTTTCTTGGGCGGTCTCGAAGAAAAAGACGGATTTTGTCGGCATCCGCGGGCTGAAGCGGCCGGACCTCGTCAAGGATGGGCGCAAGCAGCTCGTCGGCCTTATCACCGACGACCCGAAGCTGGTGCTCGAAGAAGGCGCGCAGATTGTCGCAAGCCCGAACGAGCCGAAGCCGATGACCATGCTTGGTCACGTCACATCGGCCTACTGGTCGGACAATTGCGGCAGGTCGATCGCCTTCGCGCTCGTCGCCGGCGGCCGGGCGCGGATGGGCGAGACGCTCTATGTGCCGATGGCGGACCGGACGATCGCCGTCGAAGTGACGGATATGGTGTTCTTTGACAAGGAAGGAGGCCGCATCCATGGCTGATGTTGCAATTCGCAAACCGGCGCTTGCCGGCCGTCTCGGCGGTTCCGCAACGGTGCGGCTGACGACCGCACCCACTGCAAGCCGGGTGGCGCTGCGCGCCCCGGCGGAATCGCTTGCCGCGCTTTCCTCGGCGCTCGGTCTATCCGTGCCGACCGCCCCGAAAACATCGGTCCGGGCCGGCGCCCGATCGGTGCTCTGGATCGGGCCAGACGAATGGCTGGTGATCGACGAGGACGGCGCCGATCTGATGACAGTGCTTTCGCGCGTGGGCGCCGTGCATTCGGCGACCGACGTTTCTCACCGCAATCTCGCGATCATCGTCTCGGGGCCGGGTGCGGAAAAGACGCTTGCCGCCGGCTGCCCGCAAGATCTGTCGTTGTCTTCTTTTCCGGTCGGAGCCGCGTCGCGCACGATCCTCGGCAAGGCGGAGATCGTGCTTCTGCGCACGGAAGAAGACACGTTCCGGGTGGAGTGCTGGCGGTCGTTTTCGGATTTCGTCTTCGGGCTGCTCAACGAGGCGGCTCATGACGCCGGCCATTGAGCCCGTACGGATCCCGGCTTCGTAAGTCTCATTCAAGGGATAGGTGAATGCTGCACCATGCCTCCCTCGGCGTTTCCGATATCGAGCGGTCAGCGGCATTTTACGATGCCGCCCTTGGTGCCCTCGGCTATGTCAGGGTCTGGGATGACATGAGGCCGGGGCAGACGGGACAGGCGGTCGGCTACGGCCTTCCCGGCGGCGGAGACAAACTGGCGATCAAACATCGGCCGGATGGCCAGCGTCCGGCCGGCCCGGGTTTTCATCTGGCCTTTGCCGCCCCGAGCCGCCAGGCGGTCGATCAGTTCCATGTCGCGGCAATCGCACATGGCGGCGGTGACAATGGTGGTCCAGGCTTGCGCGCCCACTACGGCGAACACTATTATGCGGCGTTCGTGATGGATCCGGACGGGCACGCACTCGAAGCCGTCTGCAATTCGGCCGAGTAACAAGCCGCGTTTCGCTCAAACGTCCTCGGGACGGTCCTTGGGGTCGAATTGGATAATGGTGATCCATTTTGCGGTCAGCGCCGGCTTCTTCTCGTTTTCGATTTCGATCGAAACGTCATAGGTGGTCATCAGCATGCCGGCGCCGCGGAAGCGGGCGTCGGAAAGCAGGAAGCGACCACGGACGCGGGCGCCGCTTTTCACCGGCGTCATGAAGCGGACGCGATCGAAACCGTAATTGATGCCCATGGTCTGCTCGCGCACTTTCGGCAGGCAATTGTAGTTCAGCGTCGACAGCAGAGATAGCGTCAGGAAACCGTGGGCGATGGTGCCGCCGAAAGGGCTCTCCGCCGCCGCGCGCTCAGGATCCACATGAATGAACTGATGGTCGTCGGTTGCCCCTGCAAAAGCGTCGATCATCGTCTGGTCGACGGTGATCCAATCCGAAAGGCCCGTTTCCATGCCGATCAATCCCCGCACGTCGGAGAGTGAAATTTCCGTGACCATAAATTCCTCGTGAAACAAGCCGCCGGCCCAAGCCTTATCGTGCATTTGTGACGATTGCGACAAGGATTTGCGCAAGCGAGAGGCTGCGGTCAATTTTCTACGAAAAAGGCGACGGACCGCGGCTCGACGGTTGCGCGGTCGCCGATTTTCTTCGCGCCCTCCGGTGTCAACTGGCGCCAGCCCGGCTCGGCCCCGGACGGCAGCGTGAAAAATTGGCGATCCCCCGAACGGTTGAAAAGCACGGCAAGCCGGGTCTGCCTGCCGCGCAAGGAGCGGTCGCCGGTCGACAGCAGCATGCCGAGCGTGGAAAGCGACGGCGTCTCCCATTCGACAACCGTCATCGGCTCGCCGGAGAGCGAAATCCATTCGACATCGCCGTTTCCTGACAGCAATCCCGTTTCGGAGAAGGCGGTGAAGCGGCGACGCAGGCCTGCGACGAAGGCGGTATGGGCGACCAGACCTTCGTCCAGCGCCTTCCAATCCAGCCAGGTGATCTCGTTGTCCTGGCAATAGGCGTTGTTGTTGCCGTGCTGGCTGCGGCCGCCCTCGTCGCCCGCCGTCAGCATGATGCTGCCGCGGGTGGCAAACAGCGTCGATATCAGCGCCGTCACATCGTCCCGGCGGCGCTTGCGGATCGTCGGATAGACGGTTTCTCCCTCGACGCCGCCATTCCACGAGTGGTTCTCGTTGTGGCCATCACGATTGTGTTCGCCATTGGCGTCATTGTGCTTTCCGGCATAGGAGACGAGATCTGTCAGCGTGAAGCCGTCATGGGCGGCGAGGAAGTTGACGCTACGCGTCTGCCTGCCGTCGTTGCGGGAGAAGATGTCGGAGGAGCCGGCGAGTGCGGTCGCCAGCGCGCCGGTCTTCCAATCGTCGCCGCGCCAGTAGCAGCGCAGATCGTCACGAACACGATCGTTCCATTCGAGGAAGGAGCTGGGGAAATTGCCGAGCTGATAACCGCCCGGGCCGATATCCCAGGGTTCGGCAATCATGATGCGGTCGGCAAGCACTTTGTCGGCGAGGATCGCGGCAAGCGTTCCGCCGTCGCGCTCGAAGCCTGTCGCGGTGCGGCCGAGAACCGGGGCAAGATCGAAGCGAAAGCCATCGACGCCGGCGTTCAACACGAAATGGCGTAGGCTATCAATGATGAGACGCCGGACCTCTGGATGGTCGCAGGCGAGCGTATTGCCGGTACCGGTGTCGTTGACGAGCTCGTTAGGGCTGCTGTGGGCGTGGCGATAATAATGCAGGTTGTCGAGACCGCGCAGCGATAGCGTCGCGCCGTAACGGTCGCTCTCGCCGGTATGGTTGAAGACGAGATCGAGGATGACGGCGATGCCTTCGGCATGGAGGGCCGCGACCGTCTGGCGCAGCTCGGCCATGCCGCCGGGGGCGAGCCGCGGATCGAGCGCCATGAAGGCGACGGGATTGTAGCCCCAGCCATTGGTGAGGCCGAGCGGCGGCAGGTGGCGTTCGTCGATCCAGGCGGTTATCGGCATCAGCTCGACGGCATCGACACCGATCCGCTTCAGATGGGCGATGACGGAGGGATGGGCAAGGGCAGCGACCGTGCCGCGCTCGGCCTCCGGCACGTCGGGATGGAGAATGGTGAAGGGCCGTACCGCCACTTCATAAATAAAGCCGCCCGGTTTGAAGAGCGGCTTGCGGATTTCGGCAGGCGTATCGGTGGTGACGATCGCCTTCGGCATCAGATCCTGGCTATCCTCGCCATAGATGCCGAGGCGGGGATCGTAGCGGAACGGCCTATCGATTTCCTTGGCGTAGGGATCGATCAGCAGTTTGGAGGGATCGTACCAGAGGCCGTTGTCAGGGGCGTAGATACCGTCGGCACGATAGCCGTAGCGAGCCCCCGCCTTCAGCCCGTCGACAAAGAGACGGTGGGTGTAGTTGCTGTCGCGCGCCATCGGCAAGCGCGCGAACTCCCTGTTGCCGTCATCCTCGAAGAGGCAGAGTTCGATTTGTGCGGCATGATGCGACCACACGCCAAATTCGACGCCGGTCTCGAAGACGATCGCGCCGCTTTGCGCCGAACTGTTCCCCCGCATGTTCCCCCCGGATCAGGTGATCACGGTTGGCGCATCGCGTCCCGTGCGTTCACGAATGCTGGCAATGCTTTCGGCGGCCGCAATCAGATCGGCGAGCGCTTCCTGCGTTTCGATGTTGTGGCGAGTCGAATCCGGCTCGTAGCGCTCGATATAGACACGCAAGGTTGCGCCAGACGTGCCGGTGCCGGACAGGCGGAAGACGACGCGGGAGCCGCCTTCGAAGAGCACGCGGACACCCTGATGCTCGCTCACCGATTTGTCGATAGGGTCGTGATAGGCGAAGTCGTCAGCCTTTTCGACCTTCAGGCTGCCGAAGCTCTTGCCGGGCAGGGTGGAAAGCTGGCTGCGGAGATTGTCCACAAGGCCGTTCGCCGCATCGGTGTCGAGACCTTCGTAGTCATGGCGCGAATAATAATTGCGGCCGTAGGTCTGCCAGTGCTGGGTGACGATATCGGCGACGCTCTCGCCGCGCACGGCAAGAATGTTCAGCCACAGCAGCACGGCCCAGAGGCCGTCCTTTTCGCGGACGTGACTGGAGCCGGTGCCGGAGCTTTCCTCACCGCAGATCGTCGCCATGCCGGCGTCGAGCAGGTTGCCGAAGAACTTCCATCCGGTCGGCGTTTCGTACATGCCGATGCCGCGCTTTTCAGCGACACGATCGGCCGCGCCCGATGTCGGCATCGAGCGGGCGATGCCGGCAAGGCCGCCGGAATAGCCGGGAGCGAGATTGGCGTTGGCGGCCAGAATCGCCAGGCTGTCGGAGGGCGTGACGAAGATGCCGCGGCCGATAATCAGATTGCGGTCGCCGTCGCCATCGGACGCGGCGCCGAAATCGGGCGCGTCATCGCCCATCATCTCATCGAAGAGTTCTTTGCAGTGAACCGGGTTGGGGTCCGGATGATGGCCGCCGAAATCCGGCAGCGGCATGAAGTTGCGCACCGATCCCAAGGGAGCGCCAAGGCGATTTTCGAAGATTTCCTTGGCATAGGGGCCGGTGACGGCGCTCATCCCATCGAAGGCAATGCGGAAGCCGAGGCTGATCAGGTTGCGGATGGCGCCGAAATCGAACAGCTCTTCCATCAGCGCGGCATAGTCCTCGACCGGGTCGATGACCGACAGGATCGTGCCGCCGGGAAGCTCGTCCTTGCCGATGCGGTCGAGATTGACGTCGGCGAAATCGGCGATCTTGTAGCTGTCGATCGTCTTGGAGCGTGCATAAATCGCGTCGGTGATCTTTTCCGGCGCCGGGCCGCCATTGTTGATGTTGTATTTGATCCCGAAATCTTCGGTCGGACCGCCGGGATTGTGGCTGGCGGAAAGAATGATGCCGCCGAAAGCCTTGTACTTGCGGATGATGTGGGAGGCGGCCGGCGTCGACAGAATGCCGCCTTTGCCGACCATGACCTTGCCGAAGCCGTTGGCGGCGGCCATCTTGATCGCCTTCTGGATGACTTCGCGATTGTAGTAGCGTCCGTCGCCGCCGATGACGAGGCACTTGCCCTGAAAGCCTTCCAGTGAATCGAAGATCGACTGGATGAAGTTCTCCGCATAGTTCGGCTGCTGGAACACCGGAACCTTCTTGCGCAGGCCCGACGTCCCGGGCTTCTGGTCCAGATAGGGCGTGGTGGGTACAGACTTGTTCATTTTAGTTCACATGCCTTTCGAGACGAGGCTTGAATAGAGGGCAGCGTAGCGTTCGGCGCTCTTCTCCCAGGAGACATCCGATTTCATGCCTTGCTTTTGCAATTGGGTCCAGAGTTTCCGGTCCGCGTAAAAATGCATTGCACGGCGGATTGCCTGTAGCATGCCCGTTTCCGTCACAGGTGAGAATTGTATGCCGGTTGCCACTTTCGCCGCAAGTGCGGCGTGATTGGCGTCGATCACCGTGTCATTCAGTCCGCCGGTGCGGGCGACGATCGGCACGCAGCCATAACGCAGGCCGTAAAGCTGGGTCAGGCCGCAGGGTTCGAAGCGCGAAGGGATGATGATCGCATCGCAGCCGGCCTGCATCAGATGCGACATCGGCTCGTTATAGCCGATCGAGACGCCGATGCGGCCGGGATGGCGGGCGGCGGCGGCCAGCAACGCGCCTTCAAGTGCCGCTTCGCCGGAGCCGAGCACAACGAGCTTGCCGCCCATGGCAACAATCTCGTCGGCGACGTTGGCGACGATATCCATGCCCTTCTGCCAGGTGAGACGGCTGATGACGCAGAAAATCGGGGCGTCGTCATTGTCGAGATGGAAGAATTCGGCGATCGAGCGACGGTTCTCCTCGCGGTTCTTCAGCGTCGTCGCGCCGTAATGGGTGTGGACGACGGGATCGGTCGCCGGGTTCCAGATATCGGTGTCGACGCCGTTGACGATGCCGTGCAGATTGTCGATGTGGCTGGCAATGACGCCCTCGAGCCCCATGCCGAATTCCGGCGTCAGAATCTCGTCGGCATAGGTCGGGCTGACCGTCGTAATCGCATGGGCGGTCTGCAGGCCACCCTTGAGGAAACCGACAGTTCCGTAATATTCGATGCTGTCGGTGGCGAAGGCATGGGCGGGCAGGCGCAGGCCGGGAAAGATCTCGGACCCGAACTGGCCCTGGAAGGCGATATTGTGGATGGTCAGCACGCTCGGCAGTTCCGGCGTCGGATAATAGCGCATGTAGACCGAGGTCAGCGCCGCCTGCCAGTCGTGGGTATGGACGAGATCCGGCCGCCAGCCGGGCAGCAGGCCGGCGGCGATCTCGGAGGCGGCGAGCGATAGAGCGGCGAAACGCCGCCAGTTGTCGGGATAGTCCTTGCCGAGCGGATCGACGTAGGGGCCGCCCGGCCTGTCGTAATAGGCCGGCGCATCGAGAATGAGCAGATCGAGGCCCTCGTGCTGGACCTCAAGTACGGTCGCCGGCTCACCGAGCAGGTCGGGGAGTTCGAGCATGACGACCGGGTCGCGAATGACCTTCATGACGGCGGGATAGCCGGGCAGAAGGGTCTTGGTCTCGACCCCGAAGGCTTGCAGAGCAATCGGCAGGGCGCCTGACACATCGGCCAGGCCCCCTGTCTTGATCAAAGGGAAGACTTCGGATGAAACCGAAAGAACTTTCATAAGTCAGATATCCAGCTTGTCGATCATCGGTTGGGTGATCAGGCAGATGCCGCTTTCCGTCCGCCGGAAGCGCTTGGCGTCGAGTTTCGGATCTTCACCGACGACCAGGCCTTCCGGAATGACGACACCATGGTCGATCACCACATCCTTGAGCTGCGCCCGCCGTCCGATCTTCACGTTCGGCAGGATGACCGCTCCTTCCAATTTGGAGAAGGAGTTGGCCCTGACACCGGTAAAGAGCAGGCTGTTGTTGAGGCTGGCGCCGGAGATGATGCAGTCGCCGGAGACAACGGAGGAGGTGGCCGAGCCGCGGCGATCCTCGTCGTCGTGGACGAATTTCGCCGGCGGGGTGATCTCGGCATAGGTCCAGATCGGCCAGGACTTGTCGTAGATATCAAGCTCCGGAACGATCGCCGTCAGGTCGATATTGGCCTGCCAATAGGCGTCGATCGTGCCGACGTCGCGCCAATAGGGCTCGTGCTCGAAATCGGAACGGACGCAGGACTTGGCGAAACGGTGGGCGACTGCCTTACCGTTGTTGACAATATAGGGGATGATGTCCTTGCCGAAGTCGCGGCTGGAGTTCGGGTCGGCGGCGTCTCGGCGCAGCGCATCGAGCAGGAACTTGGTGTGGAAGACGTAGATGCCCATCGAGGCGAGGGCGAAATCCGGCTTGTCGGGAATGGGCGGCGGATCGGCCGGCTTCTCGACGAAGGCGATGATCTCGTCTTTCTCGTTGACGTGCATGACACCGAAGCCTGTCGCCTCCATGCGTGGCACTTCCAGGCAGCCGATGGTGACGTCGGCGCCGGAATCGACGTGCTGCTGCAGCATCCATTCATAGTCCATCTTGTAGACATGGTCGCCGGCGAGAATGACCATGTATTCGACACCATAATCCTCGATGATGTCGATGTTCTGATAGACGGCATCGGCTGTGCCTTCGTACCACTGCGTTTCAGAAACGCGCTGGCTGGCCGGCAGGATGTCGAAGCTCTCGTTGCGCTCAGGGCGAAAGAAGTTCCAGCCGCGCTGCATATGGCGGATCAGCGAATGCGCCTTGTATTGCGTGGCAACCCCGATGCGGCGGATGCCGGAATTCAGGGCGTTCGACAGGGCGAAATCGATGATGCGGGCCTTACCGCCGAAATAGACGGCCGGCTTGGCACGCCGGTCGGTGAGTTCCTTAAGACGGCTCCCCCTGCCGCCGGCCAGAACATAAGCCATTGCATCGCGGGCAAGTGGCTGAACGCGCTTCTCTACCATTTTCTCCTCCCACCAGTCACTAATTTTCAGGTTCAAGCATGATTGTCGCCAAGGGCGGCAAGGTGATCGAGCAGGTGATGTCGCCGCCGGCATCGACGGCCTGCACGCGCCCGCCATTGCCCTTGCCGCTGCCGCCGTAGATGTCGGCATCGGTATTCAGGATTTCCCGCCAGCGGCCTGCGGAGGGCAGGCGGATCGTGTAGTTCTCGCGGTAGACGGGGGTAAAATTGGTGATGACGGCGACCGGCTTTTGGCCCGGCGACTTGCGCAGCCAGGCAAAGACCGAATTCTGGTGGTCGTCGGCGACGAGCCATTCAAAACCTTCGCCCTCGCAATCGCGTTCATGCAACGCCGGCTTGCTGCGGTAGGTGAAATTGAGATCGCGCACCAGGCGCCGCATGCCCTCATGCATGCGATACTGCAGCAGGTTCCAATCGAGCGACTTCTCCTCGCTCCACTCGCTCCACTGGGCGAATTCCTGGCCCATGAACAACAGCTTCTTGCCGGGATAGCCCCACATATACGCGTAGTAGGCGCGCAGATTGGCGAATTTCTGCCAGTCATCGCCCGGCATCTTTGCGATCAGCGAGCCTTTGCCATGGACAACCTCGTCATGCGAGAGCGGCAGGACGAAATTTTCGGAATAGGCGTAAAGCAGGCCGAAGGTAAGCTCGTTGTGATGGTGTCCGCGGTATATGGGATCGCGGCTCATGTAGCTCAGCGTGTCGTGCATGAAGCCCATATTCCACTTGAAGCCGAAGCCGAGGCCGCCTTCATGGACCGGCTGCGAGACCTTCGGCCAGGAGGTCGATTCCTCGGCAATGGTCATGACGTTGGAATGATTGCCGTAGATGCGGATGTTGAGGTCCTGCAGAAAGCGGACCGCTTCGAGGTTTTCGTTGCCGCCATATTCGTTCGGGATCCATTCGCCGTGTTTGCGCGAATAATCGAGATAGAGCATCGAGGCGACGGCATCGACGCGCAGACCGTCGAGATGGAATTTCTCGGCCCAGTAAAGCGCGTTGTTGACGAGATAGGAAACGACCTCGGTACGGCCGAAATTGTAGATCGCCGTGCTCCAGTCCGGGTGGAAGCCCTTGCGCGGGTCTTCGTGCTCGTAGAGTGCCGTGCCGTCGAACCAGCCGAGGCCGTGCTCGTCGGTCGGGAAATGCGCTGGCACCCAGTCGAGGATGACGCCGATGCCGACCTTGTGGCAGCCGTTGACGAAACGGGCGAAACCTTCCGGCTCGCCGAAACGAGCGGTCGGTGCGTAGAGACCTGTCGTCTGGTAACCCCAGGAGGGGTCGTAGGGGTGCTCGGTGATCGGCAGGAATTCGATATGGGTGAAGCCCATGTCGTCGCAATAAGGGATGAGGCTGGAGGCGAGCTCGTCCCAGGAAAGCATCGTGCCATCGTCCCGGCGCCGCCATGAGGCGGCATGCACCTCGTAGATCGAGATCGGCTGGCGGCGCTTGTCGGTCTCGCGCCAGTGCTTCAGATGAGCTTCGTCATCCCACTCCTGTTCCAGATCGGCAGCGGTGATAGAGGCGGTCTTCGGTCGGAGTTCGCTGCGGCGGGCGAAGGGATCGGCCTTCAGCGGCAGCAGCACGCCGTCCTGGCCGCGGATTTCGAACTTGTAGGCAACGCCGATCGGTACGTCTGGGGCAAAGATTTCCCAGATGCCGCTATCGGAGCGGAAGCGCATGACGTGGCGGCGGCCATCCCAATTATTGAAATCACCGACGACAGAAACGCGCTGCGCATTCGGAGCCCAGACGGCGAAATGGATGCCCTGGGCGCCATCATGCTTGATGAGGTGGGCGCCCATCTTGTCGAACAGGCGCAGGTGTGAGCCTTGGCGGGCAAAATAATCGTCCATCGGCCCGAGCACCGGACCGAAGCTGTAGGGATCGGTGACAGCCCATTCGGCATCGCCGCGCCGGGCGCGGTAACGCACCGGCTGGAGCTTGGTGAGGGAAACCGGGCCGGCGAAGACGCCGTCGGCATGGAGCTGTTTCAGTTCGCCGATGACGCCGCCGTCGAGCGTCATCGCGGTGACTTCCTCGGCACCCGGGATGAAGCACCGGGCGACGAAGGCATCGCCTGCCTGGTGTGCACCTAGGACGGCAAAGGGATTGGAATGCGAGCCGGCAAGGATCGCCGCGATTTCATCTGCCGAAATTTCCCAGGAAAGCTTTACCTCAGGGACGGTTTTCGGCGTTTTCATCCGGCTCTCCAGATTTCGTCTGCATATTGCCTGATCGTACGGTCGGAAGAGAACCAGCCCATCCGCGCCGTGTTGTTGATTGTCTTGGTGTACCAGGCGGACTGGTCGGTCCAAATCTGATCGACTTCGCGCTGCGCCTGGGCGTAGGCGTCGAAATCGGCAGCGACCATGAACCAGTCGTGCGAATAGATGCCGTCGATCAGCGCCGTGTAACGGTTGCGGTCATCGGGCGAGAAGACGCCGGAGCTGATGGCAGCGAGCGCCTGGGCGAGTTCGCGCGAGCCCTCGATGATGGCGCGGGGATTGTGACCATCGCTGCGGACCTTTGAGACCTCGTCGGCCTTGAGGCCGAAGATGACGATGTTGTCCTCGCCGACATTGTCGCGCATCTCGACGTTGGCGCCATCGAGCGTGCCGATGGTCAGCGCACCGTTCAAGCCGAACTTCATGTTGCCGGTACCGGACGCTTCCATGCCGGCGGTCGATATCTGTTCGGAGAGGTCGGCGGCCGGAACCATGACTTCGGCGAGCGAGACATTGTAATTCGGCACGAAGACGATCTTCAGCAGGCCGCGCACCGACGGATCATTGTTGATCGTGCGGGAGACGTCGTTGATCAGTTTGATGATCAGCTTGGCGTTGTAGTAACTCGGCGCCGCCTTGCCGGCGAAGAGTTTCACGCGCGGCACCCAGTCGAGCTCGGGATGCGAGCGGATCTGGTCGTAGAGCGCGACGGCTTCGATGATGTTCAGCAGCTGACGCTTGTATTCATGGATGCGCTTGATCTGGATGTCGAATATCGCCGACGGATCGAGCTTCACGCCCATGCGGCTGGCGACTAGGTTGGAGAGCGCCACCTTGTTCGCCCGCTTTACCGCTGCGAACTTCTCCTGGAAGCTCGGATCCGAAGCATGCGCCTCGAGCGGGCGCAGCTTCTCGGCGTCGTCGAGGAATTCGTCGCCGATCGCCTCGCGGATCAGGCCGGTGAGACCGGGATTGCACTGCTGCAGCCAGCGGCGCGGCGTGATGCCGTTGGTCTTGTTGTTGATGCGATTGGGATAGAGTTTATGCAGGTCGGCAAAGACCGTGACCTTCATCAGGTCGGTGTGCAGGGCAGAGACGCCGTTGATCGAATGCGAGCCGACGAAAGCAAGGTTACCCATGCGCACGCGGCGGTCGCCACTTTCATCGATCAGCGAGATCGAGCGGATTTCCCCGTCGGAGAAGTTTTTGCCTTTGCGCGCGTCGATCAGAATCTTGGCGTTGATCGCATAGATGATCTGCATGTGGCGCGGCAGCAGACGCTCGAACAGCGGCACCGCCCAGCTTTCCAGCGCTTCCGGCAGAAGCGTGTGGTTGGTGTAGGAGAAGGTCCGGCGGGTGATATCCCAGGCCTGGTCGAAATCCATCCCGTGTACATCACAGAGCAGACGCACGAGTTCGGCGACCGAGACGGCGGGATGGGTGTCGTTCAGCTGGATCGCTACCTTGTCCGGCAGCGAAGTGAAATCGTCATATTGCTGCAGATGACGGCGCAGGATGTCCTGCAGCGAGGCTGAGGAGAAGAAGAATTCCTGGCGCAGGCGCAGTTCCTGGCCGGCCGGGGTGGCGTCGGCAGGATAGAGGACCCGGGTCAGGCTTTCGGCCTTGTTGCTTTCGCGCAGCGCCCCGATGTGGTCGCCGGCATTGAAGGCATCGAGCAGGATCGGATCGATCGGCTGCGCCGACCAGAGGCGCAAGGTGTTGACGCGCTTGCCGCGCCAGCCGACGGCCGGCGTGTCGAAGGCGGCGGCGATGACGCGCTCGGCCGGTTTCCAGACGTAACGCGGCTGGTCGTCATGGGTTGTGATGAATTCGACGGCGCCGCCGAAGCCGATTTCATAGGCGCTCTCGCGGCGCTCGAACTCCCAGGGATTACCGTGGGCGAGCCAGTTTTCCGGCAGCTCCACCTGCCAGCCGTCGGCCAACTGCTGGCGGAAAAGGCCGTGGACATAGCGGATGCCGTAGCCATAGGCGGGGACGTCGACCGTCGCCATGCTTTCCATGAAACAGGCCGCCAGACGGCCGAGGCCGCCGTTGCCGAGGGCGGCATCCGGCTCGAGGCCGGCAATGACGTTGACGTCGACGCCGAGCGAGGCGAGTGCATCGCGCACCTCCTCCATCAGCCCGAGGTTCGAGACGGCATCGCGCATCAGGCGGCCGATCAGGAATTCGAGGGAAAGATAATAAACGCGCTTGGCGCCGGTCGCGTAAACTTCGCGGGTGGAGGCCATCCATCTGTCGATGATGCGGTCGCGCACCACCAGGATTGTTGCCGTCAGCCAGTCATGCGGCTTTGCCACCTTGGCATCCTTGCCGATGCGGTAGGTCAGGCGTTCGATGATTTCTTCGGCGAGAATTTCCGGCTTTGAGCTGCGCGGGGCGGGGGAGGGGATAACCGGCTTGGAAACGGTGTTCATTGTCAGGTCTCGCCAATTTTAATTTGGTTTCAGGATGTTATGCCTGATCTAATCGATTTGTCGCTCGCATCGACGACAGTTTATGCATCGTTACTAAGCACTTGCAACAAAGGATTTGGACAAACGAAAAAATTGCGAAACCTTCATATTCACAGGGTTCAAGGGGGTTGATTTCAATCGCTTTTCCCGATCAGATGGATGGGATAGCGATAACGAAAAGCCGCCCCGGTTTGTTCCGGAGCGGCTTTTTGGTTCCCGTTTCTCGAGCGTTTATCAGTTCGTCAGACGTGTCATCTGTGCAGAGGCCTTCGCTCCGATCGCCTTGAAGGCGGCAAGCAGATCTTCCATTTTTTCCGCCTGGAAATAATGGGCGTCATCGGAAGCGCAATAATGCAGCAGCGCCTGTCCGCCCGCGGGCGCCATGAAGGCGATCGTGTAAATTTCGATGCCCTTGGATTTCGCGGTGTCGCATGTTGCCTTGGTCAAGGTGTCGTATGAACGGCCGTAGCTGCTGTCGTCGTTGTTGTCGCCATCGGTCATGAAAACGATGTACTTCTTGGGTACTTGCCCGGTCTTGAGCTTGTGAGCTGCGTCCTCGGCGTCATTGCCCGCGGCGTTCTTGGCGGTCAGAGATGTGTAAGCCGTGTTCACTGCGCCGCTTGAATTCGTGCCGCCTCCCGATTGAAGCGCGTTGACATAACTCGTGACAGCGGTGATCCCCCAAGCGAGCTTGCTCGGCGCGTATTGATTGATATCGTAGGATACGGCGCCGGTGCGCACATATTCGGCATTGGGATCAGCGCTGTTGAGCTGGCTAAAGAGACTGCCGGCGGCGATCTTCAGCGCCTCTATCTTGGTGTAGTAATTTGCGCGGCTGCCGGTGCATTTGTCGTAAACCCACTTATTATTCTTGCTGTTGTAGTGGAGGTTGCAGTCGTAGGTGAATGGTTCCGTCGGATCATCCACGTTGACGGTTTCGGTAGGATCTCCCATCGACCCTGATTTATCGAGCGCGAGATACATCGAGAGCGAGCCCTGGGTTTCCGAATGGCCGCCGACGGTCGTGCTTGATGTCGAAAGATGCTGCGTGCTGAAACCGACCGCCTGCATCAGCGGGTTGACGGTGAGGTCGTAACTTGGTGAAACCGTCACCTGATAGGATGTCGATTTGCCCGACGTCGTTGTCTTGATATCGACGCCTGTCGCGCTCTTAATATCGGCGCTGCTCTGCAGGTAATTCGCCATTTGTCCGGCGACGAAATTCCGCGCGAAGGCCTCGGCCTGCGAAGTCTGGATCGTGCCGTTCGCCAGCGCGGTCGCGGTTGCGAGCGCGGCGGAATCGGCGGCCTCCTGCAATTGCTGTTTGGAGAGCAGTATATCTCCCACCTGGATCGCCATGCCGGCTGCACCGAAAAGAACGGGCAGCAGGATCGCCGTCATCATACCGAAATTACCGCCACGGTCGCTGAACATGCGACGCAGGCAGGGATGCAAAAAAGAGGTGCTCATCATGTTCACCCGAAATAGACCCTGTGGGTGACATTAGGCACGCTCCTCCTTTCCGTTGTCCTTACGACGTCAATACAATTTTAACGAATCGGCGGATTCTTCCAGTTTTGGGATTATTTCAGCGGGATCACGTCGACCGCCTGGTCGGCGCGTTGGCCGCCATAGCTTTTCAACACGCCGATGACGGGGACGACGTCGGAATAGTCCCGGCCGTAGGCGACGACGATGTGGTCGGTGCCGGCGGCGATGTTGTTGGTCGGGTCGAGTTCGATCCAGCCGATCGTCTCGCCGCACCAGACCCGCACCCAGGCATGCATGGCATCTGCACCTTCCAGCCGTTCCTTGCCCGGTGGGGGGATGGTGCGCAGGAAACCGGAGACGTAGCCGGCCGGAATGCCGAGGCTCCGGAGCGCCAGGATCATGATGTGGGTGAAATCCTGGCAGACGCCGCGCTTCAGCGTGAATGCTTCGAGCGGCGTCGTGTCCACCGTCGTCGCCTCGGGGTCGTAGGTGAAATTCTTGTTGATGCGGGCACAGAGCGCATGGGCGATCTGCATCGCCGTCAGATCAGGCATGGCACAGCTTCGGGCAAAGTCGCTGATCTCGCGCGCTTGGGTCAGGCGCGGGCTATCGCCGAGGAAATGGTGCGGCGAATCCGGCGCCAGCGACCAGATGCCTGATATCTCCTCCGGCAAGTCGGCGAGCAATGGCGAGAAATCGGCGGCGATCGGCTGGCTTTCCACCTGCACGCGGGCCTGCATGCGAATGTCGAGCGTCTCGTGCGGCGCGCGCAGCATGAAGGAGGTGGCGGGATGATCGAAGAAATCGACGAAATGCGACTGCTCGTCCGGCGTCGGCGAGATGGTGATCGAGCCGGCGACCAGACGTTGCCGGTTGGTCAGTGACAGCGGCATCAGGCGCATGATGTGGCGGGCGCCGGAGGCCGGCACGTCGTAGCTGTAACCCATCCGAAGCGAAAGATCGTAGAGCATTGATGTCACCCGAGATAGGTCTGGGCGAGCAGCTCGGAAAGCTGCTCCAATTCGCGTTCGAGCCGTTGATAGACCTCGACCCCCATGCCCTCCGGCGTCATCACTGCCAGGCCGGAATGGAGCCGCATCGCCTCGCGGTAGAAGGGCGACATCTGGCCGTTGATCAGGGCGTTCGGCAGTTGCTCGACCTCGTGGTGGATCTCGTTCACCTGGAAGAGGACTGAGCGGGGGTTGAGGGGGTCGAGCGCCAAAAGGTCGGTGACGGTCAGCCGCGCCGTGTTGACGTTGTAGCGGCGGCGGTGGGTCATGACGCTGTCGCCGATCTCGAGCAGCATGTCGAGCGCGCCGTCGGGCGCTTCCGGGCCGGACATGTGGCCGAGCAGCCGCGTCATGTGCAGGCCGCGCTCGATATAACGGCCGAGCGAGAGGAAGCGCCAGCCCATGAAGCGGTACATGTTCTCGTGCACCAGGCCGGCGAAGCCCGCAAGCTTGCGCAGAAGGATGGTCATCGCGTGACTGGCGTCATCGCCTGCAGCGACGCTGACATGGAAACGGCGGGCGGTCTTGGCAAGATCGTTGAGGGCGAGCCAGCCATCCGGCGAGAAACGGTCGCGGATGTTGCTGGCGGAATAAACGGCGCTGTCGATGTGGCGTAAAAGCGTTTCCGGCACGGCCTCGGCGGTATCGATATCGACAGCTGTGAGATACTCGGAGACGTCGGCGAGCAGCGGCTGGCTCGGATCGGCAGCCTCGGCATAACGCGCATGCCAGGCGCGCAGGATGCGCAGCGCCCCTTCGGCGCGTTCGATGTAGCGGCCGAGCCAGAACAGATTGTCGGCCGCCCGGCTTGGCAGGCTGCCCGGCATGTTGCGGGTGAAGCTGCCTTCGGCCGGCAGCAGAGTGTGGCGCTCGACCGGCTTGTCGCTGACGATCCAGACGTCGGCGGCCGCCCCGCCTGACTGCATAGCGATCGCCGCGACATCGGCGCCAGAGCCGATGCGGGCAAAACCGCCGGGCATGATCTGCCAGCCGTTCGCGGTGCGGGCGGCGAAGACGCGCAGCGACATCGGCCGCGGCACGAGCTTGCCGTCCACCCAGGCGGGCGTCGTCGAGAGCGTGACGACCTCCTGTCCCACAAGTTTCGGTCCGTCCGAACTCAGCCAGTCGGTGATGGAATCCTTGGCGGCCGCACGCAGTGACGAGCCGAGCACGGATTCGCCGCTGTCGTCGAAGAAGGGGGCGCGGGAATAGGCCGGGCCGATCACCATCTTCTCGATATTCTTTGCGACGTGCTCGCGCTCTTCCTCCTGGCCGCACCACCAGGTGGCGATCGATGGAAGTTGCAGATCCTGCCCCAGTAGACGGTGACAGATGGTCGGCATGAAGGCCAGAAGCGCCCGGGTTTCGAGAACCCCCGTACCGAGCGCATTGACGATGGTGACGCTTTCGGCGCGCAGCGCTTCGACGAGGCCGGGCGTGCCGATATGCGAATTCTGGTTCAGCTCCAGCGGGTCGGCAAAGGCCGAATCGAGACGGCGCCAGAGCACGCCGATCGGCTTCAGGCCGGCGACGGTGCGCACCATGACGCGGCCCTTGACGACGGTGAGGTCCTCGCCCTCGAGCAGCATGAAGCCGAGATAGCGGGCGATGTAGGCGTGCTCGTAATAGGTCTCGTTGGCGGGGCCTGGCGTCAGCACGGCGATGCGGTCGTCGCCCGAATGTTTCATGCCCTGCAGCGCGTCGCGGAAGGCGCCGAAGAAGGAGGCGAGGCGGTGGACCGGGGTTTCGGCGTAGATATCCGAAAAGGCCCGGGTCGTCGCGACGCGGCTTTCCAGCGCGAAACCGGCGCCCGACGGCGCCTGCGTCCGGTCGGCCAGCACCCACCAGTTGCCGTCCGGTCCGCGGCCGATCTCGAAGGCGCAGAAATGCAGATAATGGCCGGAGGCCGGCCGGATGCCGGCGAGCGGGCGTTGGAATTCGGGATTAGCGGCCATCAGCGCCGGCGGCAGCACCCCTTCCTGCACCAGCCGGTTGTCGCCGTAGATATCGGCAACGATCGCCTCGAGCAGGTCGGCGCGCTGGACGAGGCCTGCCGACAGCGTCTGCCATTCGCGCTCGTCGATCAGCACCGGAATATGCGAGATCGGCCAGGCGCGTTCCCCGGTGCCCTTGCTGCCATAGGCACGGTAGAAGACGCCGGCATCCCGGAGATAGCGGTCGGCGCGGGCGAAACGCTCGGCGAGATCCTTTTCCGGCATTGCGCTCAGATGCGACAGGAAATTCTTCCAGACCGGGCGGACAACACCTTTATTGTCGACCATCTCGTCGGCGGTGCCAGGAAGCGGCTCATAGTCGAAGGCCGCATCCTTGCCGATGCGGTCCTCTGCTTCTCCCCTGCGCTCAACTGCCGGCCTCTTACCCATCAAAACCCAAGCCTTAAACCCC
This sequence comes from Rhizobium sp. NZLR11, assembly GCF_019685115.1. Taxonomy (NCBI): domain Bacteria; kingdom Pseudomonadati; phylum Pseudomonadota; class Alphaproteobacteria; order Hyphomicrobiales; family Rhizobiaceae; genus Rhizobium; species Rhizobium sp. NZLR11. Next base: position 158,207 of record NZ_JABDWD010000004.1, read on the forward strand.
CGGCCTTAACCTCAGCCTCAATCCCCCGGCTTCAAATTCCGGCGGGCCGCCTCAGATCCAGCGTTAGCGGGAATTCAAGAGAACCCGTCTCGGCGCGCGGGATATAACCACCCGCCGTATGTCCCCACGGCTCGAAGCGGGCGAGCCGCCTTGCTTCCGCCTCGTTGCCGTTGACCGGGAAGGTGTCATAGGTCCGGCCGCCCGGATGGGCAACATGATAGATGCAGCCGCCGATCGAACGCTTCGACCATGTATCATAAATGTCAAAAGTCAAAGGCGTGTTGATCGGCAAGACGGGATGCAGGCCGGAGGACGGCTGCCACGCCTTGTAACGGACGCCGGCGACCGATACGCCGGAGGTGCCGGTCGGCGTCAGCGGCAGAGTGCGGCCATTGCAGGTGACGGTGTAGCGCGCCGCATTGCTGGTCTCGAGCCGCACTTGAAGGCGCTCGACGGAGCTGTCGACGTAACGGGCAGTGCCGCCCGGCGCACCTTCCTCGCCCATGACGTGCCAGGGTTCAAGCGCCTGGCGCAGCTCCAGTTTGGAGCCTTCGTATTCGACCTCGCCGCAGAAGGGGAAGCGGAATTCGAGCTGAGCCTTGAACCATTCCGAACTGACGTCGAAGCCGTTTTCGCGAAGGTCGGCAAGCACGTCGAGGAAATCGGCCCAGACGAAATGCGGCAGCATGAAACGGTCGTGCAGAGTTGTGCCCCAGCGGACGAATTTGCCATCGACCGGGTTGACCCAGAACCGGGCGATCAGCGCGCGGACCAGCAATTGCTGGGCGAGCGACATGCGGGCGTTCGGCGGCATTTCGAAGCCACGGAACTCGATGAGGCCGAGCCGTCCGGTCGGACCGTCCGGCGAAAACAGCTTGTCGATACAGATCTCGGCGCGGTGGGTGTTGCCGGTAACGTCGGTCAAAAGGTGGCGGAACAGGCGGTCGACGAGCCAGGGCAGCGGCTGCTGGCCGCGGCCGGGTGCAGCGATCTGCGCCATGGCGATCTCCAGCTCGTAGAGGCTGTCGTGACGAGCCTCATCGATGCGCGGCGCCTGGCTGGTCGGGCCGATGAACATGCCGGAGAAGAGGTAGGAGAGCGAGGGGTGCCGCTGCCAGTGCAGGACGACGCTCTTTAAGAGATCGGGACGGCGCAGGAACGGGCTGTTGTTCGGATTGGCGCTGCCGACGACGACATGGTTGCCGCCGCCGGTGCCGGTATGACGGCCGTCGATCATGAACTTGTCGGCGCCAAGCCGGGTGTCACGCGCCTCCTCGTAGATCGCCGTAGTGATATCGACGCAGTCCTTCCAGTTCGAGGCCGGATGAATGTTGACCTCGATGACGCCGGGATCCGGGGCGACGCGGATGACATTGATGCGCTCGTCCTGCGGCGGCGGGTAACCTTCGATGTGGACAGGAAGCTTGAGCTCGGCGGCGGCGTTTTCGGCAGCGGCGATCAGCTCGAGATAATCTTCGATGCGCTCGACCGGCGGCATGAAGACGCAGAGCCTGCCGTCGCGCGGCTCGACCGACATGGCGGTGCGCACGGCCCCGCGGAGTTCACCGAGCGTCTGTTCGATCCGGCCGCGATTGCCCTCGTCGGCATTGAAAGAGGCTTCAGGCATGGCGCGGCCGGCCGGTACAAAGACATCAGGCAGCGGTTCACGTGGGATCGTCGGATCGGCGGGGTGGATATAGGGATAACGCGCCGGGGGAACATAGGGCAGTGTGCCGAGCGGCAGGCGGTAACCGATGGGACTGTCGCCCGGGACGAGAAAGATATTGCCGCGGCGGGTGCGCCATTTCTCGCTGACCCAGACGCGGCTTTCAGCCGCCTTGGCGTTCCATGCTTGAACCGGGAGGATGTAACCCGTGGGGACGGTAAGGCCACGGGCAAACACCCGGGCGATGCGGTTGCGTTCTTCGGGATCCTTCAGCTTCGAATTCGACGGATCGACGTTTTCGGGAAGGCTGCCTTCCTTGATGATCCAGTCGGCTGGATCCTCATAGGCCGGCTGCACCATGTCAGGCTTGATCGCCAGTTCCTTTGCGATCGCCGTCAAAAACTTCTCGGCATCCTCGGCGGTGACGCCGGTATCTTTGCCTTCGACAGCCACCAGATCGAGGTTCTGCCAGACCGGCTTGCCGTCGCGGCGCCAGTAGAGCGAGAAGGTCCAGCGCGGAAGGCTTTCGCCCGGATACCATTTGCCCTGGCCATAATGCAGGAAACCGCCGGGGGCGAAGCGTTCGTGCAGCCGGCGGATCAGGCTGTCGGCCTTTTCGCGCTTGGTCGGGCCGACGGCGGCGGTGTTCCACTCCTCGGACTGGAAATCGTCGATCGAAACGAAGGTCGGTTCGCCGCCCATCGTCAGATGCACGTCCTCGGCTTCGAGGACACGATCGACCTTCTCGCCGAGTTCGTTGAGTTCGTCCCAGCTTTCATCGGAGAAAGGCTTGGTGATGCGCGGGTGTTCGGCGACGCGCGAGACCTTCATGTCGAAGGCGAATTCGGTTTCGGCCTCGCCGAAATAACCGCCCGAGATCGGCGCGGCGTTGCGATAATGCGGCGTGGCGGCAAGCGGGATGTGGCTTTCGCCGGTCAGCAGCCCAGACGTCGGATCAAGGCCGACCCAGCCGGCGCCGGGCAGATAGACCTCCGCCCAGGCATGCAGGTCGGTGAAATCGACTTTGGTGCCGGAGGGGCCGTCGAGTGCTTTCAGGTCCGGCGTCAGCTGGATGAGGTAGCCGGAGACGAAGCGGGCGGCAAGGCCGAGATGGCGAAGGATCTGGACGAGCAGCCAACTGGTGTCGCGGCAGGAGCCCTTGGCGCTTTCAAGCGTCTCCTCCGGCGTCTGCACGCCGGTTTCCATGCGGATGACATAGCCGATCTGCCGCTGCAGGCGGGCATTCAGGCCGACGATCATATCGACCGTCGGCTGGTCGGGCGACCAGTCGAGCGTCGGCAGCATTGCCTTCAGGCGGGGACCGGCCGGTTCCGGCGTCATATAGATCGAGAGATCTTCCTGGATCGTCTCAGGGTACCCGAAGGGCCACTTGGTTGCCTCTTCCTCGACGAAGAAGTCGAAGGGATTGTAGACCGTCATGTCGGCGACGAGATCGACCTCGATCTTGAACTCCGTCACCGGGTCCGAAAAGACGTAGCGGGCGAGGTAATTGCCGTAGGGATCCTGCTGCAGGTTGACGAAATGGTTGGAGGGCGTGACCTTCAGCGAGTGGCTGAGCACCCGTGTCTTCGAATGCGAGGCAGGTTTCAGTCGGATGATCTGTGGGCCGAGGCGGATCGGTTTATCATAAGTGTAATGGGTCAGATGATAGATGCTGGCTTTGATCGACATATTTCTCTTTTATCCGGCGCGCATCGTCGTGCGGCTTGCTGTTCCCGAAATCAGTGTGTGCAATGCAGCGAAAGAAAGCAAGCTGGAAAGGTCACCGGCATAATTCCTTAAATCGGAATCGATTTAATGAATTATGCCGCGATTCAAAATGCTACGGCGTCCTTAGCGCGTCCGAAAGACGCGCGGCGTTGTTGAGGCTGAAGGCTTTTATGCGGCCTTGGCGAAGGTGACGGCCGCCTTTAGGCCCCTGCCATCCGGGCCCGGCTCCAGCGTCAGGTTGGCATTGAAAAGATTGGCGATTTCCTCGACGATCGGCAGGCCGAGGCCGGCGCCCGGCGCACCTGTCTCATTGCCGCGCGAAAACCGCCCGCGCACCGCCTCCAGCTTGTTGCGTGGAATGCCGGGGCCGTTGTCCTCGACTTCGAGGCGGATCGTCTCTGCTGCTGCGATGATGCGGACGGTGACCTCAGCTCCCTTGCCGGCATAGGCGATGGCATTTCCGGCAAGGTTGCGCAGCATTTCGCCGATGAGCAGCGGCTCGGCGCGGATCATCGCCGGGCTTCCGCCCTCGAAACCGAGATCGATGCCGGCGACGGCAGCCGTCGGGATCTGCTCACCGGTAATTTCCTGGGCGATGGCGGCAAGATCGATGGCGGAGGCGGTCAGTGCTTCCTTCGCGGTGGCCGCGTCGATCTTTGCCATCAGGAGAAGCTGGGCGAGGATGCGCTCGGCATGCGCCACCGCCTGATCGCCCTTCAGAGCTGCCGCCTGCGCCTCCCCAAGCGAGCCGGCGCGGGCAGAGAGAGCAAGCTGGGTGCGGATGATCGCCAGCGGCGTGCGCAGCTGATGGCTGGCATTGCCGGTGAAGTGGCGGAGCGCATCGAGGGCCGATTGCAGGCGGACCATGAAGCTATTCACCGTATCGACCAGCGGCTGGACCTCGCTCGGCACCGTCTGCTCGATCGGATGCAGATCATCGGGGCTGCGTTCGCCGATGGCGTCGCCGAGTTTGTAGAGCGGACGCAGGGCCACCGTGACCGAGATCCAGACAATGACGGCGGCACCCGCGATCATGAAGGCGAGGCGGAGTGCCGAGCGAACGAGGATTGCTTGCGCCAGCTGCCGTCGGCCAATGGTGGTTTCGGCGACCGTCACCACGAAGGGCACGGAGCGGATGCCCGTCGAGGCGGAGCGTTCGAGTGTGGCGACGCGGATCGGCTCTCCGCGGAAGCTGTCGTCGGCGAAGGCGGCGGCATTGGCGGGTGTCTTCTTCAGGACCGGCAGCGACTGGTAACCGGTGATAAATTTGCCCGGCGGACCGTCGACGCGGTAGAAGACGCGGTCCTGCGCGGCCGAGGTCAGCATTTCAAGCGCAACATAGGGGATATCGACCTGCAGGGTGCCGTCTTCGGCAACGACGACGCGTTCGGCGATCGCCAGCGCGGAGCCGGCGAGCACACGGTCGGAGACGATGTTCGAGGTCTGGACCGCCTCGCGATAGGTATCGGCGAGCGCCAGCGTGCCGATGACCGCTGTGGACACAAGTAGCCAGAAGAGCAGCCGGCGCCTGAGGGAATAGGCGGCTTTCATGAGGCCTCGGGAAGCTTGTCGAGATAATAGCCGATGCCGCGGGCGGTCTTCACCATCAGGCCGTGCGGTGAGAGACGTTTCCTCAGGCGGCTGACATATTGCTCGATGGCGTTTGCCGAAATGTCGTCGTCGAAGGCCGTCAGCGACTGGATGATCGCCTCCTTGGCGACGACCTTGCCGGCCCGCATGAAAAGAATTTCGAGCAGCCCAAGTTCGCGGGCGGGAATGTCCAGCGGCGTCGCGCCTGCCGAAAAGGCTCGGGAATTGAGATCGAACGAGATGCTGCCAAAACTGACAGTCGCCGAGCGCAGGCCTGCCTGGCGGCGCAGCAATACGCGCACGCGGGCCTCGAATTCGGCGATGTCGAAGGGTTTGATCAGATAATCGTCGGCACCGAGATCGAGACCCTTCACCCGTTCTTCCGGCGTACCGCGTGCGGTCAGGATGAGCACGGCTGCCTGGTTTTGCCGGGCGCGCATGGCGCGCAGCACGTCGAGCCCGTCCATCTCGGGCAGGTTGAGGTCGAGGATCACCAGATCGAAATTTTCAGCGGCGATGACCGCATTGGCGGATGCGCCGTCGTGAACGACATCGACGGCATGGCCCGTGCCGCGCAAGATCGCCGACAGGCCGTCGGCCAGCGCGATATTGTCTTCGGTGAGCAGGATGCGCACGGATCTCCCCCTGTTTTTCAAAGGAGATTACAGAGGTGGGGGAGCGATGTCACAGCGATTTTGGAGCTTACAGCGCCGCGCGCCTGTCAGACGCGCAAAGGACGCTGAAACACTTTCAATCCTCGCATCGTGCTTTCCGAAAATCGATGCTGATTTTCGGGCCGATGCGCCAGTGAACGGCGGGAAGGGCCTGGCTTCAGCTCCCGGTCCTTTCGACCCGTTCGCGCTGCATCATCGCGGCGGCCAGCAGCCTCTGGAAGCGAGGATCGTCGCGGATGTTGTCGAGATCGGAATCATTGTTGAACCATTTGATATGGTAGACGGAGCTGTGAGGCAGCAGCCTTTCAAGGAGATCGATCGCCTGGTCGACATCGCCGAGGACGGAATAGACGCAGGCGAGATTGTACTGCGCGACGATGTCATCAGGATCGATGGCGATCGCGCGCGCAGCCCAGTCGCGTGCCCTCATCGCGTCGCCCATATGGGCAAGCGCCAGCGCGCCGCGATGGGCCGGGCCGGAATTTTCCGGATTGACGTTCAGCGCGCGTTCGGCGCGCAGCAGGCCGAGGCGCGCCCAGTTTTCCGTATCCGACACACGGCCGAGCGAGCGGTAGGCGGACATCAGGTGGATCGGCGAGACGTAGTCGTCAGGGCGGATCGCGGCGGCGCGGGTGAAATATTGAACCGATTCGGCAAAGTTGCCGTGCATGAAGAAGAACCGGGCATAATGGAAATTCGCCTCGAAAAGGTTCGGGTCCAGCGCCAATGCACGTTCGAAGGCCGCCGCCGCCCTCCCGTCAAAGCCGCTCTGATGCAGGGCCAGACCGTGAGAAGCGTGGGCCTCGGGAAGGTCGGGATCAAGCGCAAGCGCGCGGGCGCTCATCTCGAGGATGCGCCTCAGCGGCACGTCATCAGGTGCCCAGTCGCGGATCGCCGCGTCGCAATCGGCGATGCCGGCATAAGCGCGGGCATAATCCGGGTCGAGTTCAACCGCCTTGCAGAACATGCGCCTTGCGAGTTCGAGATAGGATTTGGTCCAGGTATGGGAGAGCTGGCGGCCCCTGAGATAATAGGTATAGGCCTCGACATTGGCGGTCGGCTCATTGGCGATCGCCTTCTTTTCTTCCGGCAGCAGACGCACCTTCAACTGGCCGACGATCGCATGGGTGATCTCGTCCTGGATGGCGAAGATGTCGGTCAGGTCGCGGTCATAACGCTCGGCCCAGAGATGATCGCCATTGGCGGTGTCGATCAATTGGCCGGAAATGCGCACGCGATTGCCGAAGATGCGCACGCTTCCTTCGAGCACGTAGCGCACGCCAAGTTCCTGGGCGAGCCGCTTCACCTTCACCGAGATGCCCTTGTAGGTGAAGATGGTATTGCGCGGCACGACGTGCAGGCTGGAGATCTTGGAGAGATCGGTGATGATGTCTTCGGTGATGCCGTCGGAGAAATAGTCCTGATCGGCGTCGCCGCTCATATTGGTGAAGGGCAGCACTGCGATGAAGCAGGTATTGCGGTTCTGCGCGACCAATTTCGCCGAGGAGGGCGGCGCCAGGGTGACGGTATAGACCTGAACCGGCTGCCGGATGTTCTTCAGCATATGCTCGCCGATGAATTCGAAGCCGAGATTGAGGCGCGAGCCGACCTGATCGCGCACCGAGGCCGACACAGCGATGCCGCCCGGCGCTGCGATACGCTCAAGCCTGGCGGCGAGATTGACGCCATCTCCGAAGATATCGCCGTTCTCGACCACGACGTCGCCAAGATTGATGCCGATGCGGAATTCGACGCGTTCGTCCTTGGGCACGTTCTCGTTGCGGGCCGCCATGCTGCGCTGGATTTCGGCGGCGCAGGCGACCGCGTTTACCACGCTCTGGAATTCGGCAAGGATGCCGTCGCCGGTGAGTTTGACGATCCGGCCCTTGTAGTCTGAAATACGAATGTCGACCAGTTCGCAGCGATGGCGGTTCAGCGCCTGCAACGTGCCGGACTCATCGATGCCCATCAGTCGGCTGTAGCCAACGACATCCGCAGCGAGAATAGCGCTCAGTCGTCGTTCCATGACCCCTCCCATGGATCTTCCCAGTTTAGTCTAGCTTTTTATAGAGTTTTTGTCGCGCAGAGTCGTCCACCGAATAGAAATTCTGGCGGTTTCGACGTTTTAACACGGCTGCGCGACCATATAGCGTCGCCGATCTTCATCAATACTCTGAATGGGTGAGGGATCGCGTTCAGCGCTAATCCTTTGGGATGAAAAGGCGATTCTAATCGACGAAGCGGAGTGATCTGCTTCAGCCGATGCTTTGGCGTCGGTATTATAAAAAGTGGCTGTCGGTCAGTTCGGGGCTTGAGCCGGACGTAGGCGCATGGCCTGGAAGACAATTGCGAGGGGTATCCGCCACGGAATGTGATTCGCGGTTGCTTCCGTGCGTGGTTGCTACGAGGCCGGCGCCCGTTATTGTGACGACGTTTCACGCGCGACGGAGATTTTGGATGACAGGTTCGACCCGGGATTTTCTGGAGTTTCAAGATATTCCGGAGGCCGGACTTCGATCGATTATCGCTCGCGCCGGGGAACTCGCCATAACTTGGGAAGAGCGCACCATGCCGCAGAACCTCGCGGGCAGGCGCGTCGCGCTGATTGCCGACGACGGCGGCTGGCGAAACACGAGTGCCTTCGATCTCGGCATCCAGGCGATGGGCGGTATCTGCGTGCATGTGCCGATCGGCTTCAACGGCCGAGAGGAAGCCGGCGATCTTGCGGGTTATCTCGGCAACTGGTTCGACATGCTGGTGATCCGCACGAAGGAGCTTTCTACGTTGAAGGCGGTGGCGGCAGCCTCGCCGGTGCCTGTCATCAATGCGCGCACGCGCTCCAACCACCCCTGCGAGACGCTCGGCGACCTTGCCTATATCAAGAGCCGGCGCGGCTCGATCGATAGGTTGAAGGTCGTTGGCGTGGCGGCAGACGCGAATATTCTCCGTTCCTGGGCCGAAGCGTCGATCGCATTGCCGATCGACGTGGTGCAGGTCTATCCCGAGCGCTGGCACATCCATGACGTCGCACTGCTCAACGGGCGCTTCCGCATGAGCACCGATATGGGTGAGTTATCAGATACCGACGGCGTCATCACCGATTCATGGCCGGACGAAGCCGCCGCGGAGGTGCTTGCCGGTTACCGGATCGGCACCGATATTCTCGATCGTTTGCCCGGCGACGCGATCTTCCTGCCGTGCCCGCCGGTGACGCGCGGCCAGGAGGTGACTGCCGGGGCGATGGAGCATCCGCTCTGCCTGCCAAGGCCTTTTTGCTGCATGCGCAAAATGCTCTGATGGAATGGGTCGCCGCCTAGAACAGGATGATTTTAGGCCCGCTTGGCCTAAAGTCTGAATCCTGTTCTAAGTTCAATAGTTAGAGCACGACGTCCGCCGAAAACCGGACACACTTTTCGGCATCGTGCTCTAGTTCGATCTCCACGGCGCAGCTTGTTCATGATAAAAGCGATGAGGCATCGGGAGGTTTGGCAAATGGCGGAACTGACGGTCGAGTTCGCTCAGAGCCAGGCGGAAATGACCGCCGTGCAGGATCTCTGCCGATCGTTCCGGCAATGGCTCTATGACAATTACCCGCGGCATCGACCAGTCATCGATGCCTATTACAATCCGCAGAAATTCGAGGCGCTGCTCGTCGACCTGCCGCAGATTCACAAAAGGCCGAAGGGTGCTATCCTCTTGGCGCGGCTCGATGGAGAGCCTGTCGGCTGTGTCATGCATCACGAGCAAGGGCCAGGCATTGCAGAGATGAAAAGACTTTTCGTCTCGGCGGCGGCACGCGGCCGCGGCATCGCCGCAGCGCTCTGCGAGGCATCGATGGCCCGGGCAAAGGATGACGGCTACCACTCGATGCGGCTCGATACCGGCATTCTGCAGACGGCGGCGCAGGGGCTCTATCGCCGTCTCGGTTTCCGCGAACGGGATGCATATTATCCGGTCCCGCCAGCGCTTGAGCAGATCCTGCTGTTCTTCGAGCGCGAACTCTGACCCGCAAACGGGCGCCATCGACTGTCTGACCAGCGCCCTTGCTCCCCCCGGCATGCTCAGGCATTGTTGGGGCATGAGGAGAGTTTTCATCTTGCTGCTGGCGTGTTGGCCGGGCTTTGCGCTGGCCGATCAGGCCTTCTATCCGGCGAAGTCGGGCAGCGCCGATGCGCCGGTGCTGACGGTTTATTCCTCGCTCGACGAGCCGTTGGCGCAGCCGATGATCGGGGGTTTCCAGGAGGCCAATCCCGACGTTGCGGTCAGGTATGAGGACATGCTGACCGGCGACATCTACGACCGGATCGTCAGGGAGACAGATGCCGGCAAGAAGACAGCGGACTTTGCCTTTTCCTCGGCGATGGATCTGCAGGTGAAGCTCTCCAACGACGGATATGCGCAAGTCAGCAATCTGCCGATGAGTGCCGCCTGGCCGAAATGGGCGAACTGGCGCAACACCGCCTATGCGCTGACCTTCGAGCCGGCGGTGTTCGTCTATCACAAGCCGAGTTTTGCGCACGAGCCGGTGCCGAGCTCGCGGGCGGAATTCGTCGACTACTTGAACCGCAAGGGCAACGACGTCCATGGGCGGATCGGTACCTACGATATCGAGCGCTCCGGCGTCGGTTTTCTGTTCATGGCGCGCGACCAGGAGCAGTTCGGCGACATCTGGTCGGTCATCGGAGCGATGGGGGCTGCCGGCGTCAAGCTCTATTCAACGAGTTCGGCAATCCTCGAACGTGTGGCCGACGGGCGCTTCGTGCTCGGCTACAATATTCTCGGCTCCTATGCGGCCGACTGGGCCTCGCGCTATCCGGATGTCGGCATCGTGCTGCCGAAGGACTATACCGTGGTGATGTCGCGGATCGGGCTGGTGCCGCAGGCGGCCGCCGAGCCGGAGCTCGGCCGGCGCTATCTCACCTTCTTCATGTCGAGGGAGGGGCAGACGATCATGGCGCGCGAACTGCAGATCCCGGCGGTCAGCCCCGAGGTGGCGGGGGAAAATACCGCCAATACGCTGCAGGAACTGCTCGGCGCCCAACTTCGACCGGTGCCGGTCAGTCCCGGACTGATGGTCTATCTCGACCAAGTCAAACGGGCGCGGTTGATCGCGCACTGGAACGAGGTTTTGCGGGCGCAGTGACGAGCCTCACGTTTCGGCCGGTCCATATGGGACCCCGGGATTTAGACCCGCGTCTGGCAATTACGGCAAAAAAGTGTCCTCTTCGCCCAGTTTATCTCGCGGGTGTCAGCTAAATGACAGCTTGTTGTGGTGGCTTTGGCTACTTCTTCTCCGTGGAGGCGGAGAGCTGAAGCTTTGGGAGGTATTCTGCTCGTCATCAGGACACTTGCGTCCGCTGGCCGGCCATTCCTCCCGATTCCCTGGAGAATAACAGGCGGTTCGCTCAGCCGCCGACGGAGGAAACATCGTGAAGCATACGTTCATTGCAACCCTTTTTGCCGCGACCATAGCGCTGCCGGCCTATGCGGCCGACTACACCATCATCGCACCGGCGGCTCCCGGCGGCGGCTGGGACCAAACGGCGCGTTCGCTGCAGACCGCGTTGCAGCAGGAGAAGATCTCCGGCAACGTGCAGGTCCAGAACGTTCCCGGCGCCGGCGGCACCATCGGCCTTGCGCAGTTCAGCAGCCAGGCTGCCGGCAATCCGAATTCGCTGATCGTCGGCGGCTATGTCATGGTCGGCGCGATTCTCACCAACAAGTCGCCGGTGACGCTCAAGGACGTTACGCCGATCGCCCGGCTGACCGGTGAATATGAAGCCGTCGTCGTTCCTGCTGCGTCCGACATCAAGACCATGGCCGATCTGGTTGCGGCGCTGAAGAAGGATCCGGGCGCGGTTTCCTGGGGCGGCGGTTCAGCCGGCGGTACCGACCACATCGCCGTCGGCCTGATCGCCAAGGCCTCCGGCGTCGATCCGACGAAGATCAACTACGTCGCCTTCTCCGGCGGCGGCGAAGCGCTCGCCGCCATTCTCGGCGGCCAGGTCACGGCCGGCGTCTCGAGCTACAGCGAGTTAGAATCGCAGGTGAAATCCGGCACGCTGCGTCTTCTCGCCGTATCGAGCGACAAGCGCATCGACGGCGTCGATGCGCCGACGCTGAAGGAAGCCGGCACCGACGTCGTCATCCAGAACTGGCGCATGGTTGCCGCAGCCCCCGGCCTGTCGGCAGAGCAGGTGGCAAGTGTCACCGCCGATTTCGAGAAGCTGCATAGCTCCGCCACCTGGCAGGAAACTCTGAAGACCAAGGGCTGGGCCGACACCTATCTGTCCGGCGACGCCTTCAAGGCGCAGCTCGAGAAGGACGTCTCCGCCACCGAAGGCATTCTCAAAGATATCGGGCTTGTTCAATGAGCGAGGATAACACCTCCTCGGCAACGACACGCCGCCCTGATTGGGCGGCGTTCATCATTGCCGTTTTCCTCTTCGTCGTCGCCGGCGTGATGGCCTGGGACGCCTCGCATCTGAAAACGATCGCGCAATACGACCGCATCGGTCCGGCGACAGTGCCTGAAGTGGTGGCGTTCGGCCTCTTCTGTCTCGGGATCTGGACCGTCGCCGAAGCCTGGCGCGGCGAGTTTCCGGAGCGCGAGCGGCAGGAGGTGGCGCCGGTCATCTGGATCGTCGCCGGTCTGGCCGGCCAAATGCTGCTTCTGCGGGTCGCCGGCTTCTCGATTGCGACCGGCATCCTCTTCGCGCTGACGGCACGCGGCTTCGGCAAACGCAAGCTGTGGATCTCGCTGCCGTTTGGCATCGTCCTCAGCTTCGTCGTCTGGGCGATCTTCTCGCAGATGCTGCAGCTGACGCTGCCGGCCGGGCCGCTCGAGCATCTGTTCTTCTGACCGCGCGGGACGCGCTGTCGGCTGTTTTGATTTTGCGCGGCGCCTGACCTCGAAATCGCATGGTCGGGAACGCCGCTTGGGACACCAAGATGAACACATTCGAATTCCTATGGCAGGGTATCCTGGTTGCGATGCAGCCGATGAACCTGGTTTATGCGTTGGTCGGCGTGACGCTCGGCACCGCCGTCGGCGTGCTTCCCGGCATCGGCCCGGCACTCACCGTGGCGCTGCTATTGCCCGTCACCTACAAGCTCGATCCCGGCGGCTCGCTGATCATGTTCGCCGGCATTTATTACGGCGGCATGTATGGCGGTTCGACCACCTCGATCCTGCTCAACACGCCGGGTGAAAGCGCCTCGATCGTCACCGCGCTCGAGGGCAACAAGATGGCGCGTGCCGGGCGCGGCGGGCCGGCGCTGGCGACGGCAGCGATCGGCTCCTTCGTCGCTGGTCTGATTGCCACGCTCGGGCTTGCCTTCATCGCTCCCTATATCGTCAAGCTGGCGCTGGTCTTCGGGCCGCGCGAATATTTCGCGCTCATGGTGCTTGCCTTCGTCACCGTCTCCTCGGCCTTCGGCGATTCGGCATTGAGAGGGCTGACGTCGCTGTTCATCGGGTTTGCGCTCGCCATGGTCGGCATCGACCAGCAGACGGGACAGGCGCGGCTTTCCTTCGGCATTCCCGACCTGCTCGACGGTGTCGAGGTGACGACGCTGGCAGTGGCGATGTTTGCGATCGGCGAGACGCTTTATATCGCCGCGCAGGGCAACCGGATCGCGGAGAAGGTCGAGGCGGTCAAGGGTTCGCTGTGGATGACGGCTGAGGACTGGGCGCGATCATGGAAGCCCTGGTTGCGCGGCACCTTGATCGGCTTTCCGATCGGCGCGATGCCGGCGGGCGGCGCCGAAATCGGCACCTTCCTGTCCTACGCGACCGAAAAGCGGCTGGCGAAGAACCCAGAGGAGTTCGGCCATGGCGCGATCGAGGGCGTGGCCGGTCCTGAGGCGGCAAACAACGCGTCGGCCGCCGGCACGCTGGTGCCGCTTCTGACACTCGGCTTGCCGACGACGGCGACGGCAGCAATCATGCTGGCCGGCTTCCAGCAATACGGCTTGCAGCCGGGGCCGCTGCTGTTTGCCACCAATCCGCAGCTCGTCTGGGGCCTGATCGCCAGTCTGCTCATCGCCAATGCAATGCTGCTGGTGCTGAACCTGCCGATGATCGGGCTCTGGGTAAAGCTGCTGACGATCCCGAAGCCGTGGCTCTATGCGGGCATCCTACTGTTTGCAACGCTCGGGACGATCGGCGCCAACCCGTCGGTGTTCGAGCTTAGCATGCTGCTCGCCTTCGGCGTGCTCGGCTATCTCATGCGGCTCTTCGGCTATCCGATCGCGCCTGCGGTCGTCGGCCTGATCCTTGGGCCTCTGGCCGAGCAGCAACTGCGCCGGGCGCTGGCGATCAGCCAGGGCGACGTCACGACGCTGGTGATGTCGCCGATCGCGGCGGGCCTGCTTATCGTGGCAGCGGCGGCCTTTCTCATCCCGCTGATTCTGCGGCTTCGCGGCCGCGGCCAGGTGCTGGCGCAGCTGGCGGCAAACGAAGACTAGAACAAAGAAGGCTAGAAGAAAAAGACGACATTACCCCCTCCCTCGAGGCCGGCCATGGAAATGTGTGCCGGCCTCCTGTTTCTGCATGGCTGAGGTGATTTTCTGAGCATTGTTGCAGCGGGTGCGGGTGCCCACCTATAACTGGTCAATCATAGAGCGAGAAGAAAAGACAATGTCCGCTATCCGTAATTCAGTCCATACCGGTTTCCTTGGCCGCGCATTTGCTGCGCTCGGTGCCGCAAACGCCGTCAGCGCCGCTGTTGAAGCCGGCCGCCGCCCGCGTGCCCGCGATCTGAGGGAACTCGGCATCGACCCGGTCTCCTTTGGTCAGGTCATCCGCTAAGACCTTCAAGGCATGAATGCATGAAATAGCCCGCAACCGGTTGGTCGCGGGCTTTATTTTTGTCCAATGGGGATGCCGCAACGCTGGGCGTCGCGGCTTTGGTCTTGTTTATGCATGTCGTCATCCCGGAACCGCTGCACACTTCCGGGCGACGTGCATTGTAATCGTCAGGCGTGAAGCTCGTCTTGCTTGGCGGTGTGATCCTCTATCCGCTCGCGCTTGTTGTGGCGGATGGACGACCAGAGCGACAGGCCGATGAGGGCTGCGCCGCCGAGACCGGTGATCACCTCGGGGATGTGCACCAGGGTCTGCGTATACATGATCACCGCGAGGATCAGGATGGCGTAGAAGGCGCCATGTTCGAGATAGCGGTATTCGGCAAGCGTTCCCTTCTCCACCAGCATGATCGTCATCGAACGCACGTACATGGCGCCGATGCCGAGGCCGATCGCAATGACGAAGAGGTTCTGCGTCAAAGCGAAGGCGCCGATAACGCCGTCGAAGGAGAAACTGGCATCCAGCACCTCCAGATAGATGAAGGCGCCGAGGCCGCCCTTGGCGGCAGCGCTCATCGTCTGCTGCGAGGCATCGAGCAGCCCGCCGACCACTTCGACCGCGAGGAAGGTGAGCAGGCCGTAGATGGCGCAATGGACGAAGACGGTGGCTTCCTCGCCGCCGATCAGCCAGGAGAAAACGAGCATCAGCGTCAGCACGAAAGCGATCTCGATGCCCTTGATGGTGGCCGAGCGGGCCATCATCCTTTCAAGGCTCGGAAGCCAGTGGATCTCCTTCTTGTGGTCGAAGAAGTAGTTGAGGCCGACCATCATCAGGAAGGTACCGCCGAAGGCTGCGATCGGCAGATGCGCGTCATTCATGATGCGGGCATATTCGGCAGGTTCGCGGGCGGCTAGCACCAGAGCATCCCAAGGGCCGATCTGTGCGGCGATCGCGACGATTGCCAGCGGGAAGACGATGCGCATGCCGAAGACGGCAATGATGATGCCCCAGGTCAGGAAGCGCTGCTGCCAGACCGGCGTCATCTCCTTCAGCTTATTGGCATTGACGATGGCATTGTCGAAGGACAGCGAGATCTCCAGCACCGCAAGCACCGTGCAGATGAAGAAGACGGTCGCCATGCCGCCGATCGTGCCGGTCGTCTGCCAGCCGAGCACGGCGCCGAGAACGAGGCCGAGGGCAGTGACGATGAAGGCCCAGCGGAAATAGCTGAGCGAGGATTTGTGGGTTACGGACTGGATCATCGCCGCACCTCGCGGCCGCAAATCCTGTTGGAAGGGGTGGCTATGTTGGAAAGAGGAGGCATGCCACCACGGGCATGCGGGTCAGGCATGGTGAGCTTGTTCATCGATGAAAAATCCGCCGGCTAAGCTGCAGGCGATACCGACATCACGAGAGCGCCGTTAAAAACTCTCGCCAGAGGGGCCCGGCACCAAAGTTCCCCGTCAGCCGATGTCTGGAAGGCTGCGGGATAGGCCCTAGGTAATGAACTTCCCCGGCCTGTCAAGGCCGGTGGCCGCATGGAGATCAGGTGTTTTTTTGGAACCATCCCGGTGCCCGACCGTTAGCCACTGGTTGAGCTTAAAAGAGGAGGCCGATGATGCACACTTCGACCCATGTCCCCGACAAACGCGCAGAGGCTGCCGACCGCATGAAGCGGGCAAAGCCAAATCGCATGCAGAAGGCGCAGGTGCTGCCGCCGCATCAGGTCGACCTGACACTGACACCCGGCGTCTATCACGACATTCACGTGCCGGCCCACGTTACCGGTGCAGATCTTTCCAAGGGTGGTCCCGACATCAAGAGCAATGCAGAGACCAAGAAATAACCAGCATTCCGGAAGGCTCTTTTGCGCACTGACGGCAGATTTGAAACAGGGTGAGAACAATATGACGATCAACTTTGTGCCCCGCGAGATCTTCATCCGGCACGAGAATGAATGGCAGGCCGTACGCGAGGCGGCGGACGAGCGCATCAATATCGGCAAACGGGAAAAGCCGCTGGCCGCGTCCGTCGGTGGCACGACACCGGTTGCAAAAAACGATCCTGCAGCCGCACCCTCCGAATGAGCAACAGACAATCACGCAGATACAGGCGCCCGGTATGATGCCGGGCGTCTCGTTTTCGACTGGTCCTCATCCCGATCGACATGCCGTGCGGAATTGGAGCCGAGCCGTTGTTTGAGCTTTCAGAAGGCGAAGAGCACGCAGGCGGCGGCCAGCGTCGTGAGAAGGCAGTCGGCCGATACGGGATTTGTTCGGCTTTTTCCCCTCAGGCGTTTCGATTCCCCCACCGGCTTCTCCGATGCCGGCCGGTGCCTACATGTCATTTGAGGTAAAGATCGGCGAACAAGACATCATCCTGTCGCCGCGCCAACCTTTCAGAAAGGATTGGGCGGCGATAATCCCTGCCTCACGGGAATCGGACAGATGGCCAGGACAGCGACACGCGGCCGCCGCAAGGCGCCGGCGAGAGGAAAGAGCAAAGCGAGCAGCAGTGGCGGATTGCTGCCCTGGGCAGTGATCGGCATCGCCGCGATCGGCGGCATTGTCGCCCACGACCATTGGAAGAGCATTCAGCCGATGTTTGCAGGGCAATCGGCGTCGATGACGCGGGAAACGGCGGAGCCGAGACCTGCCGTCAGGAAGGACGTGTCGCCGAAGCAGGTGGCGCTTGCCACACCCTTGCCGAAAGCCGTACCGCCGGCGCCGCAATCGCAGCTGCTGCCGCCGGCGACGATCCCGACGCCGGTCATCCAGCCGGTCAAGGCGGTGCCGTCCCCGCTTACCCCTGCCAATCCGGAAACCGGGACGGTCGCGTTCGGTTATTGCGGGCAGGGCGCCCATATCAATTGCGTCGGCGATGGCGGCGTCTTCTGGTACAAGGGCGAGAAGATCGTGATCGCCGATATGGCAAGCCCTGTCGTCGACCAGGCGCGCTGCGATGGCGAACGCAGGGTCGCCTTTGCCGCCAAGTCGCGGCTGCTGGCGCTTCTGAACGCCGGTCCCTTCACCATGAATGCCGCGGGCAAAGCCGAGCCCTCAGGCGCGCCGCGCGTCGTCTCGCGCGACGGGCGCTCTTTCGGCGCGCAGCTGATCAATGAAGGGCTGGCGCGCAAGCCGGGCGCTGCCGGCGGCGCCTGGTGTGCCTGACGGCCAGAGCATTTCCGTTTTTCTTCGAATCACGGAATGCTGTGCCTCTTTGTTTTCACGCAATCTCGGGTTTTCACTCAATCCCGGACGTAAAATCGCCGCGCACTTTTGCTGGAACTGCTCTACTTTCCCTTTCTCACCAGTTTGCCGCCGGTGCGGAAGCTGCCGGCAAACGAGGAATCCTTGCTTTCGGCAGTGCATTCGATCGCGATCGGCTTGCCAGCATAGGGATTGCCGAAAGTGCAGAAGCCGGCGACCTTGACCTCCCCGGTCATCTTGTTGCCGACACCCGTGGTGACGAGGCTGAGCGGCAGGCGGGCATTACCGTTGGAAGCGGGCTTGATGCCGCTACCGTCGCCCTGGAACCCAAGCGCCTTGCCATCCGACGTGAAGATGAAGGTCACCACCCCATTGGCGAGGGTGACGCTGGCAAGTTCGTTCTTGCAGCCCTTGGTGGCATCGAACTTGGCGACAACAAGCTTGGCGCATTTGCCGGACAGCGTAATGACCCCCGGAGCCCCTGGAAACGTCTCTACAGGAGCTTGCGCGGCAGAAGCCGGCAGGGCCAGGGCGACGGAAAAAATGGCAGCGGCAACAAACGCGGATAACTTCATTTCGATCTCAAACCCCATGTCCTGGCGAGGCGAATCACACCTCTCAGCCTCGATTCGCCATGGCATGGCTCTGTGTCCGAATTTGGTTCCATTGTCCCCCCGCGGCACAAAGATACCATGGCCGCCGGGCCTGCCGGCGATCGATTGCAAGGTCAAGCAATGGGATTGGCGGCCGGACATCGAAAAAGGACCGATGTGACGCGACGATGGCAAGGCGCTCATCGAGCGCCTGCCGTCTTGGACGCACTTCTGGTCAAGGGGAATGGGCCCAGGCAGGGAAATCCAGGCCCATTCTTTCCCGATCGGAGGTCAGTCAGATCAGGAATTTGTAGCTGCCGGTTTACAGTGCCCCGCGTCTTTTAAGACGCACAGAGGACGCTGCAGCACTTTGAAGTGCTGCAGCCTTTTATTAGAACGCGCGCTGCAGGCGGAAGTAGCCCGAGGTCACGTCTTCAGCATTGTCCGGATCGAGGTACTGAACCGAAACCTTTGCCGAGAGGTTTTCAACGATCTGGTAGTCGATCGTTACGCCGGCCTTCCAGGCGCTGACGTCGTCGTTGAACTCGCCAGCAGTGACACCGTAGTTGTCGTAGTACTGAACAGCCGGGGTAATCTTCAGCTTGTCAGTCGCCTTGATGGCGTATTCGGCCGCGATCGCCCATTCAGCCTTGTTGTAATAGGCGTTCGGGTTCGTTGCGTAGACAACTGCGAGGCCGAGCGTGCCCGGACCGACAGCAACCGTACCCATAGCGCGGACGGCGCCTTCTTCGTTGTCGGTGTCGTAACCGGCAGTGATCTGGTAGCTGAATGCACCAGCCTTGCCGCCGAGACCGACTGCAACGCCGACGTTGTTGGCGGTTTCGCCATCATAGAACGGGCTGTCTTCCAGCTCGTCGACGCTGATGCCAGCGTAGAAAGCGTCGGTTTCGTACTGATAACGGATGGAGTTATGCAGCGTGACCGGCGAACCGATGTCGTCGGTTTCGCCTGAGAGGCCGTCATCCCACCAGCTGTAGAACAGACCGGCGCGGAAGCCGGCGATGTCGATATAAGCGGAGTCGAGCTGAGCCTTCTGAGCGGTTGCGTTGTCAGCATTGAACTGCATGACGATGACGCCGGTCAGCGGACCGTATTCGGTGTCGCTCTTGGCGGTGAACTGAACCTGGCCGCGCGTACGGGCGTCCCAATCCGAGTCGTTGGCGACGGAACCGCCGCCGCCGGCGCCGATCGAGCTGGCGTGCGGAGCAACGTCAACCTGGAAACGGATGTAGCCGTTGATCTTGAGGCAGGTTTCGGTGCCCGGGATGTAGAAGTAGCCGGTGCCGTAAGCGTCGCAGACGCGGACATATTCAACCGGTTCCGGTTCGGCAGCAACGATAGCGTCGGCAGCCTGAGCGCCGGATACTGCTGCAAGTGCAGCAGCGGAGCCGAGAAGAAGGCTCTTAATGTTCATGGAATAACCTCCAGTTCAGATGCAAGAGGATGAAGACCGTTGCCATCGGCAGTCCCTACGTATCTTCATCCCGTGTGACCGAAGCGGCACCCTTTAGCTTGGCGCCTGCCTCGCCGCGGAAATTACATAGGCGATGCTGCGCCGCAACGAGATTGTCGATCATGACAGTAGGCTCGGTCAGCTATGTTGCTGAAATAACACGCGTTTTGTCACAAACCCGTCACCTCTCCGTCACAAAACCGGACTTCCGGATGCTCGAGCAACGAGGGGCTGAATCCCAGCGAGTGATGTGCAATTGATGATCGTGTGAGCACGCCCTCATATGCGGCGCGTCATGACTGCCATCTGCACGGACCAGCCAAGGCCGACAACATGGTTTGCCGGGACAGGCCATGTCGATGTCGCCTCGAGAAGCGGCGAAGGTCCGGCATCGGCAAAAATAAATGGGATGGAGACCGAGAAAATTCACCAAACAGCGGCTTGGCGAAATCCCTTGTGGGGCAAGGGGATCGGATGGTGGGCGTGACAGGGATTGAACCTGTGACCCCTACGATGTCAACGTAGTGCTCTCCCGCTGAGCTACACGCCCATCCGATGGCGGCGGATAGATCACAAAACCTTTGGAGCCGTCAATAGGCTTTTTGCAGTTTTGTGACGTGCCGCCCGGCAAGCCTTACGCGGCAAGCATCTTGTTGACCTCGTCGACGAGATCGCGCAGGTGGAAAGGCTTGGAAAGGACCTTGGCATCCTTCGGCGCCTTCGAATCAGGGTTCAGCGCCACCGCCGCAAAACCGGTGATAAACATCACCTTCAGGTCGGGGTCGAGTTCGGTGGCGCGGCGCGCCAACTCGATGCCGTCCATTTCCGGCATGACGATATCGGTCAACAGCAGCGAAAACGGCTCCTCGCGCAGCCGGTCGTAGGCGCTGGCGCCATTGTCATAGGAAAGGACCTTGTAACCGGCCTTTTCGAGCGCTTTCACCAGGAAGCGGCGCATGTCGTTGTCGTCTTCTGCGAGAAGTATCTTCTGAGTCATCAATCCAGACCGCTGATCAATAAGTTTTTGGTGGGCTGCCAAGCGTTTACACTAGTCTTCACCCGGTAAACAACCGGTGAATTGCCCGTGCCCGACCGCCATCCCTGCTACATAGTATGGACTTGAGGCCGGGCAACTGGCAACATGGGCAAAGCAGTCAGTTCATGACATGGTAAAGAGGGCCGAAAGTGCCGGAAATACGCGAATACGAGCTTTTTGAGGTTCATGAGCCCGTGTCGCAGACCATCCCTTTCGTCTACAACTCCCCCCATAGCGGCCGTATTTATCCACCGGAATTTATCGCGCAGTCCAGGCTCGAGGGTATCGCCATCCGTCGTTCCGAGGATCACTATGTCGACGAGCTGTTCGGCTCGGCCGTCGCACTCGGCGCACCGCTGCTGGCGGCCAACTTTCCGCGCGCCTTTCTCGACGTCAATCGCGAGCCCTACGAACTCGATCCGCGGATGTTCGACGGGCTGTTGCCACCCTATGCCAATGTCAATTCGCTCCGCGTCGCCGGCGGGCTCGGCACCATCCCGCGTATCGTCGCCGAGAACATGGAGATCTATGCGCGGCGCCTGCCGGTGCAGGAGGGGCTCGACCGGGTCGAAGCGGTCTACAAGCCCTATCATGCGGCGCTGCGCCGGCTGATCGCGCGGACGCATGTGCAGTTCGGTTTCGGCGTGCTGATCGACTGCCACTCGATGCCCGGCAATGTGCGCGTCGCCGGCAGCACCGCACGGCCCGACTTCATCATCGGCGATCGTTATGGCACCAGCGCTTCGGCCGAGCTTTCGCGCGCGGCCATCGCCATCCTCGAGGAAATGGGCTTTGCGGCGATCCGCAACAAGCCTTATGCCGGCGGCTTCATCACCGAACATTACGGCCGGCCTTCGCGCGGACTGCACGCGCTGCAGATCGAAGTGAACCGGGCGATCTATGTCGACGAGGTGACGCTGGAGAAACGCGGCGATTTCGCCGTGGTCGCTGAGGCGGTCACGGCTTTCATGCAGCAGATGGCGGACTATGTCGAGAAGTTCGCCGGCGATCGGGCGCTGGCCGCCGAATAACCTCTGTCGATTATACCGACGTCTTTCCACTTGGTCTTCCCGGCCAAAAAAAACCGCGCTTGTAAGCGCGGCTAAGTCTAGGGAGGAAACACCCAAGGAGGGTATTTACAGTCAGAAGACTGTACAAACGACGCTACTATTGCATTGCACAAATGTCAAGCAATATATTGCGCTGCGACATCTTTGGGCAGTGGGCGCGTAATGGAAGCGATTGGAGGGTTCGTCGCAACCCTATCGAACTGCCTGCTGTGTTTGCATTCCCGCTGCTTTTCGTTATGAAAGCGTCACTCCCGCCAGCCAAACGGATCCCTCATGCTTCCTGACCGTTCGTTCTTCAACCGCCTGGCGGAAGCCGCCCGAGCCGAGACGCTGCCGCGCTTCCGCTCCGGTCTCGATGTCACGAACAAGCTTTCCTCCGGTTTCGATCCGGTGACGGAGGGCGACCGGGCGGCCGAACTCGCCATCCGGGCGCTGATCGAGGAGAATTTCCCCGGCCACGGCATTCTCGGCGAGGAACACGGCAATGTCGGGCTCGACCGCGAATATGTCTGGGTGATCGATCCGATCGACGGCACGCGTGCCTTCATCTCGGGCGTGCCGGTATGGGGAACCCTTATCGGCCTGCAGAAAGAGGGGCGGGCGATCATGGGCATGATCGAACAGCCGTTTACCGGCGAACGTTATTTCGCCGACCAGAACGGCTCGCTCTATACCGGGCCGGAGGGGGAGCGGCGGCTGGCGACCCGCCAGTGCGACACGCTTTCGAACGCCATCCTGTTCACCACCTCACCGCATCTCTTTAACGGCGAGGAGATGGAGAAATACCGCGAGATCGAGGGTCAGGTCCGGCTCTTCCGCTACGGCTGCGACTGCTATGCCTATGCGCTGCTTGCCGCCGGCCATATCGATCTCGTCATCGAAAACAGCCTGAAACCCTATGACGTCGGCGGCATCATTCCCGTCATCGAGGGGGCGGGCGGCATCATCACCACCTGGGACGGCGGACGGCCGGAAAACGGCGGCTCGATCATCGCCGCCGGCAGCCGGGCGGTCTATGAGCAGGCGATCGCCGTCCTGCAGCGCTGATCCCAAGCTCGGTCGTGCCGATCGGGTGTCAGGTTCCGAGGGCGGCGACGTCCTGGTTTTCTTCGGCATCGCTGCCGGGAATGAAGGCGTGGAAGGCGGCAAGGGCTGCCGCGCGGTAGGTATCCCGTTCCTGGAAGATCTCGTGGCGGGCGCCGTTGATCGGCACCAGTTGACCGGCGCGGAAATAACGCGATAGCCGCTCCTGCGCCGTGTAGGGCACGACACCGTCACGGGTCGGGGCGATGACGATGGTCGGGATGGTGATCGAGAAGAGATGGTTGGGTGAGGTCACCCGGTCCATGGTGCGAAAAGCCTCGATCAACCAGCGGGCCGTCGGCGGCCCGAGCGTCAGCTCCGGATGGGCTTTCATCATCGCGACATTGCGCTCGAAACGGTGTTCGTCCGAGGTCAGCGGATTGTCGCGGAAATCCGGCTCCTTCAGTTTCGACGTCAGCGGCAGGAAGCCGAGGCCGAGGGCGGTCAACGTGCCGGCTAGCGTTCGGATAACGCGCGGTGATGCCGACTGGCCGGTCAGGCCGATGAAGGGCGCCGACAGCACCATGCGATCGATACGGGTGGTAAGATAGGGGGCGGCCGAGAGCGCGATCAGCCCGCCTGTGGAATGGGCGAGCAGGTAGAAGGGCAGGCGTGTATCCGGCAGCACCACCTTTTCGAGGAAGGTGTCCAGATCGCGCTCGTAATCGACGAAGCGGCGGATGTGGCCGTGATTGCGGCGCTTCAGCAGCCGCGGCGAACCGCCTTGGCCGCGCATGTCGAAGGTAGCGACCCAGAGGCCTTTGGCCGTCAGGTCGCGGATCGTCTCGAAATATTTTTCGATATATTCGTTGCGGCCATGCAGGATGACGACAGTGCCCTTGGCGACCTGGGCGGCGGAACGGAAAACGGCATAACGCAGCCGGTGGCCGTCATGGGTTTCGAAGAACCCCTCCGTGCGGTTTTCCGGGGCGGGATTGTCGGGCGTCGAATAGAGAACCTGATCCATGACTTTGCCAATGCGCCGCTGCTGACTGCTTCGTCTTCAGGGATAACGCATGGCATCCGGCTTGGAAAGCGTTGGGGCCGCCAAGCCGCGGCCCGAAAAGGGCCGGCAGGAGCATGAGGTGCTCACAGCCGGCCGAGTTTGAGGCTGAAGAAGAAGGGACGATGCACTTCAGCCGCCGGGACCAGATTCACCCGACGTTGCGATCTCTAGGCTCATGCGCCTGAATGCGCTCCGAACCGGCCGTTCATGCGCGGTTCACGGGCCGATCGAGGCGAATCCGAAAGGGTCTTGAACTCGTCAAATCCCATCACCATCTCCTCTTTGCGGGTGCCGAAGAGGGCCCGCGCAACCGTCCCGAGGCCGCCAAAGATGGGGTTTCAGGGGCATTTCATCGCAACACGTCGCTTCCACAGGAGGACATCATGCGTCACGTAGACTTCTCTCCCCTTTATCGCTCCACCGTCGGTTTCGACCGGCTGTTCACCATGCTCGACAGCCTTGCCCAGCCGGAGCAGGCCCAGACCTATCCGCCCTATAATATCGAGCGCACCGGTGAAAACACCTATCGCATAACCATGGCCGTTGCCGGTTTCGACGAGACCGAACTTTCGATCGAGGCCCATGCCCATGTGCTGTCGGTGAAAGGCGAAAAGAACGAGGAACCTGCCGAAAGCGGCGAATTCCTCTACCGCGGCATTGCCAAGCGCGCCTTCGAGCGGCGCTTCCAGCTTGCCGACCATGTTGAGGTGACGGCCGCTTCGCTGAAGAACGGGTTGCTGCACATCGACCTTCTGCGCAACATTCCCGAGGCCATGAAGCCCCGCAAGATTGCGATCGCCGCAGAACCGATCGAGGCTCCGAAGGCCATCGAAGCGCAGATTATCAACGGCTGATTGTTTCCCCTTCGGGTAAAAGAGACGGCGCACTCATCGGGGCGCCGTTTTTATTATGGCATTGCGGTTCAAGCCGGGCTCGCGGCTTCGTCTATTTCCTTTTCCGTCGCCCGGCGGGCTGCGGCGGCCGCGTATTTCTGAGCGATAACGGCGCAGACCATCAACTGGATCTGGTGGAAGAGCATCAGCGGCAACACGATCGCGCCGATCGACTGGCCGGCGAAGATGACGTTGGCCATCGGCACGCCGCTTGCGAGACTTTTCTTCGAGCCGCAAAAAGTGATGGTGATCTGGTCGGGCCTGTTGAAGCCCAGGCCGCGGCTGCCGAACATCGTCAAAACGAGGACAATTGCCAGCAGAACCATGTCGGCAACGATGACGACCGCGATATCGGCGATCGAGAAGGTATGCCACAGCCCCTCGACGACAGCTGTGCTGAAGGCGAGATAGACGACCATCAGGATCGAGCCGCGGTCGACCGGCATCAGGATCTTTTTCTTGGCGCGGATCCAGTCGCCGATCCAAGGCTGCAGGATCTGGCCGACAATGAAGGGGGCAAGCAGCTGCAGCAGGATCTGCTGCAGGGCGTCGAAGGAGAAGCCGCCATGGCCGCCGACCGAAAACAGCAGGCCGACGAGCAGCGGTGTCAGAAACATGCCGAAGATGTTGGATGCCGAGGCCGAGCAGATGGCGGCAGGCACGTTACCGCCGGCCATCGAGGTGAAGGCGATCGACGACTGTACGGTCGACGGCAGCACGCAGAGGAAGAGGATGCCGAGATAAAGCGGCTGCGGCAGGATGGTGTCGGGAATCAATCCGAGCGCCAGGCCAAGCAGCGGGAAGATGCCGAAGGTGGTCAGCAGGATGACGAGGTGCAGTCGCCAATGCAGCAGGCCGGCAATGACGACATCGCGCGAGAGGCGGGCGCCATGCAGGAAGAACAGCAGCGCGATGGCAAGATCGGTGGCGATGCCGAAATAACCCGCGAATGTGCCGTGTGCCGGAAGCAGCGAGGCGAGGATGACGGTGCAGACCAGCAGGATGGTGAATGTATCGGGCAGAAAGCGGCGCATGGCAATCTCGCGGCATGATAAAACAGTCATTGCTTTCTCGTCCATTGTGATCCAGGATGCAATGAATAACAGTTATCGAGAAACTGGATATTCATGCTCGACCTTTCGCAATTGCGCAGTTTCGTCGCTGTCGAACAGATGGGCAGTTTCACGCTCGCCGCAGACAGGTTGGGCCTCGGGCAGTCGACGGTCAGCCAACATATCCAGCGGCTCGAGGCTGCGCTTGGGCGCAAGCTGCTCGTCCGTGACACACATAAGGTGATGCTGACCGGCGATGGCGAGGCGCTATTGTCGCACGCGCGCGCGATGCTTTCGATCGCGGGGCAGGTGCAGTCGCTGTTTCAGAGCAACAGCCTGCGCGGCAGCCTGCGGCTCGGGGTGTCGGAGGATTTCGTCACCAGCCAGTTGCCGGCGGTGCTGGAGGATTTCGTTCGTTCGCATCCGTCGGTCGACCTGGAACTGACGGTCGCACTATCAGGCGTCCTCTACGAGATGCAGGACAATGGCGAGATCGACCTGGTGCTCGCCAAGCGCCGGCTCGGCGATGCCCGCGGAAAGCTCGTCTATCGCGAGCCGCTCGTCTGGCTGGCGCGTGATCCGGAGCGTGTGCTGGCCTCCGGCCCTTTGCCGCTGATCGCCTTTCCGCCGCCGAGCGTCACACGGGTAATCGCCTTGGAGGCGCTGGCGCGAAACGGCGTCGCCTGGCGGATCGTCTGCACCTGCGGGAGTCTCAGCGGATTGACGGCGGCGGCGCGGGCCGGGATGGGCGTGCTGGTGCAGCCGCGCAGCATGGCGCCCTCGGGCCTGAAAGAGATCGCTGCGGGTAAACTCCCGGTGCTGGAGGATGTGGAATTCGTGCTGGTGCCGCGCAAAGGGGCGGATCAGGCGCTGGTCTCGGCGCTGTCGGACGATATTCTGCAAAAGGTGAGGGGGCTGAGGTCGGGGTGAGGCACTGCCGTTTCGGCGGTCGATCAGGCGGCCAGGCACTTGAGGAAACCATCCACGTCCGCTTCCGTCGTCGCGAAGCTGGTGACCAGGCGGATCAGGGTTTCACTTTCGGAAACGAGCTCGGGCGTTGCCGCTGGGGTCGGCCATTCGTAGAATTTCGCGCCCTTTTCCTCGGCGGTTTTTGCCGCATGTTTGCTGACGACGGCAAAGACTTCGTTGGACGCGGTCGGCCAGGCGAGGCGCGCGGCGTTGCTTATGGCAATGCCGGCGCGCAGTCGATCGGCCATGCCGTTCGAGTGGCGGGCGAGATCGAGCCAGAGGCCATTTTCGAAATAGGCATCGAACTGAGCGGCGATGAAACGCGACTTGGAGAAAAGCTGGGCGGCGCGCTTGCGGATGAACGGCATTTCCCCGGCTTGATCCGGATTGAAAAAGACGATCGCTTCCGCGCACCAGCAGCCGTTTTTGGTGCCGCCGAAGGACAGCATGTCGACGCCGCGTTTCCAGGTCATTTCGGCAGGCGTAGCGCCGAGCGCGACCAGCGCGTTGGCGAAGCGGGCGCCATCCATGTGGAGCGGCAGGCTGCGCTTTCTGGCGATGGCGGCGATCTCGCCGATCTCCGGCAGGGAATAGACGGTGCCGATCTCGGTTGTCTGGGTGATGGTCACTGCGCTGGCGCGGCCTTGACGGACGGCATCTTCTGGAAAGCCTGCGATTTTGGCGACGAGCTTCGCTGGGTCGATCTTGCCGGCTTCGCCGTCGACGGCAACGAGGCGGGCGGAGTCGGAGAAGAATTCCGGAGCCCCGCATTCATCCTCGATCACATGAGCCTGCGAATGGCAGAAGGTGATGCCGCCGGGGCGCTGGACGCTTGCCAGCGACAGGGAGTTGGCGGCCGTGCCGGTGGCGACGAAGAAGACCGAAACGTCGCGCTCGAAGATCTCGGAAAAGCGGGCCGCGACCTTCTTGTCGAGATCGCCGGCGCCGTAGGCGGCGGCAAAACCGGTCGATTCCATCAGCAATCGTTCGGCAATGGATCGATGGGCGCCGGCCCAATTATCGGAAGCAAAGAACATGAGGGGAAACCGTTGGAAGGGAAAGCTTGGCAAGTCGCAGCGGAGATTACGCCAAAGCTTCACGGGATCAAGGTTGCCGCTCGCGACACATCACAGAAATCGAACTACGCAATCAATAAAAAGAATAATCACGAATATTGTAATTTTATGTCGCGACGACCATTTCTCGGGCAATCTTCCGTCGCAAATTGATGTTTTTTAGCGGCGCGCTCTTGCGGAGCGAAGTGCTTTCTGGCATAGAGCTGATGAATTAGGACAGTGTTGCTGTCCTATTTTGGCCTTCACGGCCGAGGAGGCGCTGAAAACCCTGGAACAGATGGGCTTTCACGCTATAGTTCTTCCGAGCGTCAAGCCTCAAGGGCGGCGCGCGGAGGCGAATGGCAGGCGCGGAACGCGACGGTTTGCTTTCCTTCAAAGCAGATGTCTGCGGCCGATCTTCACCATGCAGCAGCGCTGTCATGCGCCGAACCTATCTTCGGGTTGCGGCGCGGGACGAAAAGCCGCCCGCAGCCCCGCGGGCTTCGACAGGAGGAAAGATGATGACGAAGACGCCATCCATGGAATTTGACCGGTTCGCTGCTGCCGAGGTGCGCGCCACGGCCAATACGTCCAAATCCGCCTCCGGCCTGCCGAAGAAGCAGGGCCTCTACGATCCCCGCAACGAACACGACGCCTGTGGCGTCGGCTTCGTCGCGCATATGAAGGGTCAGAAGTCGCACCAGATCGTCAAGGACGGCCTGTTCATGCTCGAAAACCTGACGCATCGCGGCGCCGTCGGCGCCGATCCGCTGATGGGCGACGGTGCCGGCATCCTGGTGCAAATTCCCGACCGTTTCTTCCGCGAGGAGATGGCCGCGCAAGGCATCACGCTGCCGCCGGCCGGCGAATATGGCGTCGGTCATATTTTCATGCCGCGCGATGAAAAGCAGATCGAGCACTTCAAGAAGGTGATCAAGGACGTCATCGCCGAGGAAGGTCAGGTCTGCATCGGTTTTCGCGACGTGCCGGTCGACAATTCCTCGCTCTCCAAGGCGCCGGCCATTGCCGCAACCGAGCCGCATCATGTGCAGGTCTTCATCGGCGCCGGCGAGGATGCCGAAAACAACGACGAGTTCGAGCGTCGGCTGTTCACACTGCGCAAGGTGATCTCCAACCGCATCTATGACGAGTTCGACGGCGAGGAGAGCAATTTCTATCCGGTGTCGCTGTCGTCGGCGACGGTGGTCTACAAGGGTATGTTCCTGGCCTATCAGGTCGGCGTCTATTACAAGGACCTGTCGGATCCGCGTTTCGAAAGCGCGGTCGCCCTCGTGCACCAGCGCTTCTCCACCAACACCTTCCCGTCGTGGAAGCTGGCGCATCCCTACCGCATGGTTGCCCATAACGGCGAGATCAACACGCTGCGCGGCAACGTCAACTGGATGGCGGCGCGCCAGGCGTCGGTGTCGTCGCCGCTGTTCGGTGAGGATATCTCCAAGCTCTGGCCGATCTCCTACGAAGGACAATCGGACACGGCCTGCTTCGACAATGCGCTCGAATTCCTGGTGCGCGGCGGTTATTCGATGGCGCATGCGGTGATGATGCTGATCCCGGAAGCCTGGGCCGGCAACCAGTCGATGGCCGCCGAACGCAAGGCCTTTTACGAATATCATGCCGCCTTGATGGAGCCCTGGGACGGGCCGGCGGCCGTCGCCTTCACCGACGGCAAGCAGATCGGTGCGACGCTCGACCGCAACGGCCTGCGACCGGCGCGCTACCTCGTCACCGATGACGACCGCGTCATCATGGCGTCGGAAGCCGGCGTGCTGCCGGTTCCGGAGGAGAGGATCATTCAGAAGTGGCGCCTGCAGCCGGGCAAGATGCTGCTGATCGATATGGAAGAAGGCCGCATCATCTCCGACGACGAGGTGAAGTCGCAGCTGGCGACGGCGCATCCCTATCGCAGCTGGCTCGGCCGCACCCAGCTTATCCTGGAAGAACTGAAGCCGGTGGAGCCGCGGGCGCTGCGCCGCGACGTGTCGCTGCTCGACCGTCAGCAGGCCTTCGGTTACACGCTCGAAGACACCCGCATCCTGATGTCGCCGATGGCGACGACGGGCCAGGAGGCGATCGGCTCGATGGGCACGGACACGCCGATCTCGGCGATGTCGGAAAAGCCGAAGCTGCTCTACACCTATTTCAAGCAGAACTTCGCGCAGGTGACGAACCCGCCGATCGACCCGATCCGCGAGGAACTGGTGATGAGCCTCGTCTCCTTCATCGGGCCGCGGCCGAACATTCTCGACCACGAGGGTGCGGCGAACGCCAAGCGGCTCGAGGTGCGTCAGCCGATCCTGACCAACGGCGATCTCGAGAAAATCCGCTCGATCGGTCATACGGAAGACCGTTTCGACACCAAGACGCTGGATTTCACCTATGATATCGAGCGCGGCGCGGCTGGCATGCCCGAGATGCTCGACCGGCTCTGCGAGCGCGCGGAAGCCGCCGTCAAGGGCGGTTACAACATCATCGTGCTCTCCGACCGCCAGATCGGGCCGGACCGGATCGCCATTCCTGCGTTGCTTGCCACAGCGGCGGTGCACCATCACCTGATCCGCAAGGGGCTTCGCACCTCGGTCGGTCTCGTCGTCGAGACCGGCGAACCACGCGAGGTCCATCATTTCTGCCTGCTTGCCGGCTACGGCGCCGAGGCGATCAATCCGTACCTCGCCTTCGACACGCTGCTCGACATGCATGCCAAGGGCGAGTTCCCGAAGGAAGTGGATGCCACCGAAGTCGTCTACCGCTACATCAAGGCGGTCGGCAAAGGCATCCTCAAGGTCATGTCGAAGATGGGCATCTCGACCTATCAGTCCTATTGCGGCGCGCAGATCTTCGATGCGATCGGCCTGCAGTCGGAGTTCATCGACAAGTATTTCTTCGGCACCGCGACGATGATCGAAGGCGTCGGCCTCGAGGCGATCGCGGCGGAGACCGTCGACCGCCATACCGCGGCCTTCGGCACGGATCCGCTGCTTGCCACGACGCTCGACATCGGCGGCGAATATGCCTACCGCATGCGCGGCGAAAGCCATGCCTGGACGCCCGATGCAGTCGCCGCCCTTCAGCATGCCGTGCGCGGCAATGCCGAGGACCGCTACCGCGAATTCGCCGATATGGTGAACAATTCGGCGCTGCGCATGAACACGATCCGCGGGCTCTTCAGCGTCAAGAGCGCCGAGGCGCTCGGACGCAAGCCGGTTTCGATCGACGAGGTCGAGCCGGCGGCCGATATCGTCAGGCGTTTCTCGACCGGGGCGATGTCCTTCGGCTCGATCTCCAGGGAGGCGCATACGACGCTGGCGATCGCCATGAACCGGATCGGCGGCAAGTCGAACACCGGCGAGGGCGGCGAGGAATCCGACCGCTACATGCCGCTGCCCGATGGTTCGATGAACCCGGAACGTTCGGCGATCAAGCAGATCGCGTCGGGCCGCTTCGGCGTCACCACCGAATATCTCGTCAATTCCGACATGCTGCAGATCAAGGTGGCGCAGGGCGCCAAGCCCGGCGAAGGCGGCCAGCTGCCGGGTCACAAGGTCGATGCGACGGTTGCCAAGACCCGCCATTCGACGCCGGGTGTCGGCCTGATCTCGCCGCCGCCGCATCACGACATCTACTCGATCGAAGATCTGGCGCAGCTGATCTACGATCTGAAGAACGTCAACCCGACCGCGGATGTCTCGGTCAAGCTCGTCTCGGAAGTCGGCGTCGGCACGGTTGCTGCCGGCGTTGCCAAGGCACGCGCTGACCACATCACGGTCGCGGGCTTCGACGGCGGCACGGGTGCGTCGCCGCTGACCTCGCTGAAACATGCCGGCAGCCCCTGGGAAATCGGCCTTGCCGAGACCCAGCAGACGCTGGTGCTGAATGGCTTGCGTTCGCGCGTCGCGCTGCAGGTGGATGGCGGCCTGAAGACCGGCCGCGACGTCATCATCGGGGCACTGCTCGGCGCTGATGAATTCGGCTTCGCCACCGCGCCGCTGATTGCGGCCGGCTGCATCATGATGCGCAAGTGCCATCTCAACACCTGTCCGGTTGGTGTGGCGACGCAGGATCCGGTGCTGCGCAAGCGCTTCAAGGGCGCTCCGGAGCACGTCATCAACTACTTTTTCTTCGTTGCCAACGAAGTGCGCGCAATCCTCGCCTCGCTCGGGTTTACCCGGCTCGACGATATCATCGGCGCCTCGGAGCTCCTTGAGAAGGACGAGATGCTGAACCACTGGAAGGCGAAGGGCCTCGATTTCAGCCGTATCTTCCACAAGGTTGATGCTGCCAAGGAGGAGACCTTCTGGACGACCCGGCAGAAGCACCCGATCGACGATATTCTCGACCGCGCGCTGATCGAGCAGGCACAGCCGGCACTGACCGCCAAGACACCCGTTGCCTTCGAGGTCGGCATCAAGAACGTCGACCGGTCGGTGGGCGCGATGCTTTCCGGCGAAGTCGCCAAGCGTTACCGCCACCGCGGGCTGAAGGAAGACACGATCAATGTGACGCTTCGCGGCACGGCCGGCCAGAGTTTCGGCGCCTTCCTGGCGCGCGGCGTCACCTTCAACCTGATCGGCGACGGCAACGACTATGTCGGCAAGGGGCTTTCGGGCGGAAAGATCATCATCCGGCCGCCGGAGAATTCGAGGATCGTGGCCGAGAACTCGATCATCGTCGGCAACACCGTGCTTTACGGTG
This sequence comes from Rhizobium sp. NZLR11, assembly GCF_019685115.1. Classification (NCBI taxonomy): domain Bacteria; kingdom Pseudomonadati; phylum Pseudomonadota; class Alphaproteobacteria; order Hyphomicrobiales; family Rhizobiaceae; genus Rhizobium; species Rhizobium sp. NZLR11. The sequence goes on from NZ_JABDWD010000004.1 coordinate 190,827, forward strand.
CGACCGAGGGTGAATGCTACTTCCGCGGTGTGGCGGGCGAGCGGTTCGCCGTGCGCAATTCGGGCGCAATCGCGATCGTCGAGGGTGTCGGCGACCATGGCTGCGAATACATGACCGGCGGCGTCGTCGTCGTGCTCGGCGCCACGGGCCGCAACTTCGCGGCCGGCATGTCCGGCGGTGTCGCCTACGTGCTCGATGAGACCGGCGATTTCGCCAGCCGCTGCAACATGGCGATGGTCGAGCTCGAGCCGGTGCCCGAGGAGGACGACATGCTGGAGAAGCTGCATCATCACGGCGGCGATCTCATGCACAAGGGACGCGTCGACGTCTCCGGCGACATGACGCGCCATGACGAGGAGCGCCTTTACCAGCTGATCTCCAACCATCTGCACTATACGGGCTCGACCCGCGCCAAGCAGATCCTCGACAGCTGGGCCGACTACCGTCCGAAGTTCCGCAAGGTCATGCCGGTCGAATACCGTCGTGCGCTCGAGGAAATGGAACGCAGTCGGATGGGCATCGCCGCGGAATGATTTGTACTGGGGCATCCGTCACCTGCTGACTGAGGTGACGGATGACGAAATATCTCGACGACCCGTGTGGAGCCGACGGCGAAGGCTGTCTTGATCGCACGGATGTCTTGCAAGGGATATGATCCAATGACGGTCAAGACAAGCAACTCGCTCGGGCTACCGGGACTGACGATAGACAGATTGGCTGCGGTGAGGCGGTCATGAGGGTAAGGGACGAAAATATGGGTAAGGTAACAGGGTTTCTGGAAATCGACCGGCAAGTGGCGAAGTACCAGCCGGCGTCGGATCGTATCCGTCATTTCCGTGAGTTCACGATCCCGATGTCGGACCTGGAAGTGCAGAAACAGGCTGCGCGCTGCATGGACTGTGGCATCCCCTATTGCCACGGCCCCACCGGTTGCCCGGTTCATAACCAGATCCCCGACTGGAACGACCTCGTGTACAACAACAATTGGGAAGCGGCGATCCAGAACCTGCATTCGACCAACAACTTCCCTGAATTCACCGGGCGCGTCTGCCCGGCGCCTTGCGAGGAAGCCTGTACGTTGAATCTCGAGGATGCGCCGGTTGCCATCAAGACGGTCGAGCAGGCAATCGCCGACAAGGCCTACGAGCTCGGCTTCATCCGGCCGCAGCCGGCCACGGTGCATACGGGCAAGAAGGTCGCCGTGATCGGCTCCGGTCCTGCCGGCATGGCGGCCGCCCAGCAGCTCGGCCGCGCCGGCCACGAGGTGCACGTCTATGAGCGCGAGACCAAGCCGGGCGGCCTGCTGCGTTATGGCATCCCCGATTTCAAGATGGAGAAGAACTTCATCGATCGCCGTGTCGAGCAGATGAAGGGCGAGGGCGTCACCTTCCATTGCGGCGCCAATGTCGGCGTCGACGTCAAGGTCGAGCAGCTGTTGGCCGATCACGACGCCGTTCTCTACTGCGGCGGCTCCGAAACCCCGCGTGAGGCTGGCATTCCGGGCGCCGACCTTGCCGGCGTGCATGATGCGATGCCCTATCTCGTGCAGCAGAACCGCCGCGTCGGGCGCGAGAACATCGACAGCGTCGGCTGGCCGTCAGACCCGATCCTTGCCGGCGCCAAACACATCGTCGTCGTTGGTGGCGGCGATACGGCTTCGGACTGCGTCGGCACGGCGTTTCGCCAGGGAGCCGTCAAGGTCACCCAGCTCGACATTCGGCCGCAGCCGCCGGAGAAGGAAGACAAGCTTGCCGTCTGGCCCTTCTGGGCGACGAAAATGCGCACCTCCTCCTCGCAGGCCGAGGGCGCGGTGCGTGAATTCCAGGTGGCCACACTTGAATTCGTCGGCGAAGACGGCGTGCTGATCGGTGTCAAGTGCTGTGAGGTCGATGAACGCCGGCGGCCCGTTCCGGGCACCGAATTCGTCATCCGGGCCGATCTCGCCTTCATCGCCATCGGTTTCCGTGGCCCGTTCACCGGCAGCGTGCTGAAGGAGCTCGAGGGCAAGCTGACGCTCAACACCGACAAGCGCGGCTCGACCAACGTCGTCGCCAACGACCGCAACTACAAGACTTCGGTCGACAAGTTCTGGACGGCGGGCGACGTACGCCGCGGCCAATCGCTGGTGGTCTGGGCGATCCGCGAAGGCCGCCAGGCGGCGCGCGCTATCGACGAGGAATTGATGGGCTCGACCGTCCTGCCGAACTGACCGTCGGCGGCACAGACGCTCACAACACAAGAGCTCCGCCCTACGGCGGAGTTTTATAGTAAAGCGCTGCGTGTCCTGTCGGCGCGCAAGGACGCTTTAAAGCGCGTCGGATCAAATTTGATTCATGCGACGCGCTTTAGCTCTTTGTTTTGATGCATGTCGTTATCCCGGAACCGCTGCACACTTCCGGGCGACATGCATTATCGCTTTGGACTATACCCGGGTGCGACCGCTTGACGCGCCGGCATTCGGCGCAAGCCTCAGGCAATACCGGGAAGCGAGATTTTCGCAGGACGCGGGCTCGGGAAGAGTCGGCGGCGACCGGAGCGGAGGTGCCATGCCGTTTCGGTGAAGGCATTTCATCATCGGCCGCGGGCGTTAGGGACATCGACCGCCGCGAATGTTCGACAAGGATTTTTCAAATGGTTTCTGCACTTGACAGCACGCGGCTGGTTTCTGCCCGATATGCGCTGAAAAACCTTCGCAGCTCCGATGACAGTTCGCAGGATACGCAGAGTTCGTCGGCTGCCGGTATCTTGAGCAGCTATGGGCTCGATCCGAGCTCCGCCTCGCTGCTTTCCAACCAGGCCCTGTCAGGGCTGCTCGACACGCTTTCATCCCAGAACGACACGTCCGATGCGACCGACACGACGGGCGGAAGCGCCGACGTGACCAGCGCCTCCTTCATGTCGATGCTGAAGAAGCAGCTGCAGGATGCGGCTGCGGCCGAAGGCGAGAGCGGCAAGGCCCACGACATGCTAGCCGCCCTCGAAGCGGGCACGCTGACCATCTCCGACCCGACGCAGGGCGTATCGATTGCTGCCTGGGACGTGGACGATGCCGATGAGGCGGAAACTCAGAGCAAGGACGGCAAGGAGATCGATGTCAGCGGCTGGAGCGACTTCCTCGATGCGCATCTGGAGCGCGGCGCCGACGGCGCTTTCGTCAAGGAAAACGGCAGCTATGTCGACCAGACGAACGACAGCAACGCCTTCTTCGGCCTGATCGGCTCGAACTACTATTATCTGAGCTGGCCGCAGGCGACGGCGACATAAACGGAACGACGAGCAAGGCTGGCGCACGCGGCCTTTTCATTTGACCGAGACTTCGGCCGCCGTCTTTGCCACCGGCAGGCGGTAATCATCGATGCGCCCAGGAGGCGCGGGCGTCATTTCGCCCTGCTCGACCAGCAGGTCGCGGGGCGACCGCGTCAAAGCCACAGGCGGCGGCCTTGCGCCGAGAAGCTCGGCGCCGCCGTCGAGATTGGGATCGGAGAGGCTGATCGGCACGGTGTGTTCGGCCGGATTAGCGGGAAGGCCGAGACCGGGCAGATTGCTGGAGTCGAGGCGAACCAGATCGGGGCTTGCCTGCGTGCCGAGAAGACGCCGTGCCGGTTTTTCCACATAGAAGGCGAGCTTGCGCCGACCGGCCTGGGTAAGGTTGATGCCATCGGATGTGCGCAGTCTGACCTGCTGGCCGTTCACATCCGAACCGGTGACGATGAAGTTGCTGTTTTCATCGACGAAACCATCCCAGATATCGACGAATTCACCACCGATGCTTTCGACCTGATTACGGTAGAGCTGGTTCATCTGGACGGCATCGGCCGTCATCTGATCGGATTCGAAGGCGGGAAGGCCGACCCAGAGCAGCGGGATCTTGCGGTCGGTAACTTGCCTGCCGAAGGAGAGAACACGGCGGCGGTATTCGGTAAACCAGCTATCGGTGCGGAATTTTTCCTTGGCCGTATCGGTCATCATCTGCTGGCGATCGTTGGCGCCGATCATCACGACGACCATTGCCGGCTTCAGCTCGTCGATCATCTTCGGCAGTTGTTCCGGCCAGTCGTAATAATCGTCGCGGACGAGACCCGATGAGACATTGCCGCGGGCTTCAACGACAACCCCCGGCGAGGTCTCGAAGGCGGCAGTGAGGCCGTCGCCAAGGCCGCTGGCCAGGAAATCGCCGACGATCAGGATCTTCTTGGCGTCGCCGAGCTTCTGCACCACCGGCTCCTCCTGCACGGGCGCGCGGAGCGGCGGCGCGGTGCGGGTGTTGACGACGGCTTTCTGCGACGGCGGTCGCTTGTGCTGCTGGCGCCTCGGCTGCGGGACGTCGGGGGCTTGCGGGCCGTCGTCGAGATAGCGCCGGCCGAGGAAGAAATCGAGGATCGAACGCCGCTGGTAGCGCTGCTCCTGCGCTTCCGCAATATGCACCGGCGCAAGGGCGCCGAGGCATAGCGAAGCGGCCGCCACGGCGAGCATGAGCCAACGGATTGGGGTTCGATCAGTTTTATTCGTCATGGGCAGTTCCGCATCTGCCGGCATCTTGCACGCAGGGTAGGCCAGCGTCCACTCCCGCTGCTATGTAGGTCACGGTTCTGCCAGTTGTAGGGCATATGCCGAAAAGTATGTGTGGTCTTCGGGCGGCATCATACCCTATTTCCTTGATTCAAAGGCGGATTCAGGTTCCGTTCGATCCGGTCGGGATCATCAGGTCTAGCGGCGTAGTGCGTTCAGAAGCGGCAGCGAGGGCTCGCCATCCGGCTGCATTCCGATGCGCGACTGCGCGGCTGAGATCGCCGCCTTCGAACCCGAGCCGAAATTGCCGTCGACCTCGCCATTGTAATAGCCGAGCGTCTTCAGGCGGGTCTGCAGCTCGAATTTCTCGGTGACGTCAAGGGCGCCGTCCGGGCGCGGCCAGCGCTGCTGCAGGCCGCCGTAGCCGGCGATCTGGTCGGCGAGCAGGCCGACGGCAAGCGCATAGCTGTCCGACGCATTGTAGTTCTTGATGGTGAAGAAGTTGGCGGTCATCAGGAAGCCTGGGCCGCCGGCGCCAGCCGGCATCTTCAGCATGGCCTTGGTGGTGCTCTCTCGGAAAGCCTTGCCGTTCGGGCGTGCCAGGCCGAGTGCCGCCCATTGGGCCAGTGTGTGGGTTTTGCCGGCCTGCTTGGCGGCTGCGGCGGGAACGACAACCTCGTAGCCCCAGGTCTTGCCGGTGTCCCAGCCGTTCTTCATCAGAAGATTGGCCGAGGTCGCCAGTGCATCGGGCACCGAGTTCCAGATGTCGCGATGGCCGTTGCCATCGGCATCGACAGCATAAAGCAGGTAGCTTGTCGGAATGAACTGGGTGTGGCCCATGGCGCCGGCCCAGGAGCCGGTCATCTCGCGTGCCGGCACATCGCCGTTCTGCAGGATCTTCAGCGCGGCGACCAGCTGCTTCTTGGCGAATTTGGCGCGGCTCGGATCGGCATAGCCAAGCGTTGCGAGCGCCCGCGGCACGTAGTGCAGCCGGTCGTCCTTGTCGAGGATTGCGCCGTAATTCGATTCCATCGACCAGATGGCCAAGAGAATGGTCTTGTCGACGCCGAATCGCCGCTCGATCGCATCGAGCGTTCTTGCGTGCTTAACGGCCATCTCGCGGCCGATCTTGATCGTATAGGGATTGACACGGGAATCGACGTAGTCCCAGATTTTCGAAGTGAATTCCGGCTGGTAGGCCGCCTTTTCGAGCACGGTCGGATCGGGCTCGGTCACTCCGGAAAAGGCCTTTTGATAAGTTGCCTTACTGATGCCACTCTGAGCGGCAGTTTGGTAAAAATCCGCGATCCATTTCTGGAACCGGGAATCGGCTTTCGCGTTGTCAGGAACCAGCCCGACCTGGGCGGCGACAACGAGGGCGAGAGCAAGACCACGAAGGGAGTATTTGTGATTCTGGGCCATCGACAATCGTATCCGTCATCTTCAGTTTCCGGTGCAGCGGGGCATCATGTCCGCCCAAACCCGAGACTACAGGAACGGAGTCAACAAATTCTTTACCATGGCGATCCGCTGCGGTCACCATTTGCAAAACCGTAGCAATTCTATACTAGTTAAAGCTAAAAAGCTCCATTTCCAAGCGATATGATCGAACCAGGAGGCCGCGTGTGGCTCAACACAATAAAGTTCGTAAAGCAGTATTTCCGGTTGCGGGGTTAGGAACGCGATTCCTACCGGCAACCAAGGCTGTTCCGAAGGAAATGTTGACCGTCGTCGACAAGCCAATCATTCAATATGTCGTCGATGAGGCGATCGAGGCCGGGATCGAACATCTGGTTTTCGTCACCGGACGCAACAAGCACGTCATCGAAGATTATTTCGACATCCATTTCGAGTTGGAGCAGACGCTGCGCGAGCGCGCCAAGAAGGCCGAGATAACCCTTCTCGCCCAGCAATTGCCGAAGGCCGGCACGGTGAGCTTTACCCGCCAGCAGGAGCCGCTCGGCCTCGGCCACGCGGTTTGGTGCGCCCGCGAAATCGTCGGTGACGAGCCCTTCGCACTGTTGCTGCCCGATATGATCATGAAGGGCGACAAGGGCTGCATGAAGGGCATGATCGACCTCTACGGCCAGAGCGGCGGCAATATCATCGCCGTTGAGGAATGCGCGCCCGACCAGGCCCATAAATACGGCATCGTCGGCGTCGGCGAGGCGATCGGCGATGGCTTCCGAATCACCGGCATGGTGGAAAAGCCTGCCAAGGGGACAGCGCCTTCCAACTTCTTCATCAACGGTCGCTACATCCTGCAGCCGGAGATCTTCAAGATCCTCGAAACCCAGGAGCGTGGCGCCGGCAATGAGATCCAGCTTACCGACGGCATGCTGAAGCTGCTGAAGGAGCAGGATTTCGCCGGTTACCACTTCCGCGGCGCGACCTACGACTGCGGCGCCAAGGATGGCTTCATCCTGGCAAACGTCGCCTTCGCTCTCGAACGCGACGATATCCGCCCGACCGTCGAAGGCGGCTTCAAGGAATTGCTCGCCGGTCTGAAGTAACCTTCCCGCACAGCATATAAATGATAGAGCGCCGCGTATCCTCCCAGATGCGTGGCGTTTTTGCATCCCTAAATTAAAGCGCGTCGCACTTAGCTTGATTCATGCGACGCGCTTTAGCTCTTTGTTTTTGTGTATGTCGTTATCCGGGAACCGCCGCACACTTCCCGGCGACATGCATTAGCGCTTCAACTTGAGACCAACGCCGGCTCGCAATTGCTGCGAATCGGTGCCTTCCTTGCGCGTTGTCAGCTCGTAACCGAGCGTGCTGGTCAAATCGAGATAGCGGTTGATGTTCCAGGTCAGACCGGTCGCGGCGGTATAGACGAGTTCGTCATTGATGGTGCTATCTGTGGGATAATCGCGCCACGTTACCCCGCCGATCATCGTCCCGACCAGATTGTCGCGCAGCTGGTGGGTGACCGTCGTCGTCAGCGCGTGCGAGACGTAGCCGCTTTCGCCCGCCGTGGTCGAGGGCTGGATGCTCGTCTGCAGGTCGAGATTGACGTCGGTGCCGCGGATCGGCGACCAGAGCAGGCTCGCATCGAGCGTGGCGGTATCGATCGAGGACAGGCGGCTGTCTTCGAAATTCGCCATCTCGTAGCCGACACCGACTTCACCCTTCAGCTTTTCGCCGAGGTCGACCTCGACGCCTGCCTTGGCGCCATAGGCGTGGCCAGAACGCTCATAGCCGGCGGAATCGCGCGTCTCGTCATAGACACTCCGGCCGATCGTCGCCTCGATGAAGGGGATGAGCGCGGGGGACAGCTCGTAACCGACGCGGCCGCGCAGCGTGCCAGCCGTCTGGTTGCGGTCGCTCAGCTCAACGGTCGTGCCGTTCGCAAGCGTGGCATCCGAATAGATCGAGCGGGTCAGTGCCAGTGCCGTCGTGCCGCGCAGGATGCCGAAATCGCGTTGGACTGAGGCGCCCGCGCTAAACTCCTGCACATCAGACTGCTGTGCTGCGTTGGCGATGGCCTCGGGATCGTCCGTATCCTCGCGGTAGAAATTGTACCCGGCGGTGAGATGCGCGACCGTATCGTCGGAAAGATCCAGCCGGAGGTCGCCGTTGACTTTGAAGGACGGCTGCTCCTCGCCCTCGCCGCTGATATTCCTCTGCCAGGCGCCTTCCGAAGTTACGGTCAGCTGATGCCGGCCCCAGTCCGAGGTCAGGGTCGCGGCTGCGTCCGTTTCGAGGAAGGCGCGCCGTTGCCTGGTGTTGCCGTCCTTGGTGGTCTCGGTGTTGATGCTCTGGGTGACGCTCGGGCGGAGCACGAACGTGCCGATCGGAATGCCCGGCGTTTCGGCCGCCGAGGCACTTTCGGCAGTCCTACGGCGCGGCAGCGTCTCGTCGATCGGCGTTTCGCGTGTGTTCAGCCGGCGGATGTCGTCGTCGAGGATGGAGCCGGTAATGTCGTCGCTGGCTTGCGCATCCGGTATCGCCGGCCTCTGCTGGGCATCGTCCGCGTTCGCGGATGTGCCGTTTGTCGCGGGCGTGGCGGTATCGTCGGTCTCGTCATCAAAACCGGCAGCATTGTTCGTGGTGCGATAGTCCTGAGAGGCCGTGGAGCGCCTGTTTGCCGTGCCTGCCGGCTGCGGCGAGGCGGACTGTGCAAAGGCTGTCTGACCGAGCAGCAGACTGCAGAACGCGACAAACGAGACGGCACGGCTCATGGCGCGGAGCGGCGTCACACTGCTCGTCTGTTTTGGCTGGCCCATGCAATTCGCGCCTGACATGCTTTCGGTTCTTACCCAAAGGTAAAGCCTCGTGGTTAATCATTCGTTGCCGGCGGCGGGCGCTGTTCACATTTCGGAAAGAGTGCGGGGTGGACTTGGAAAGTGAAAAGGTCTAACGCAATTTCATGAACAGAAGAGCGATAAACCTCGTTGAAAACAGCGTGCTCGAATCGGCAAAACGCACGATAGAGACCGAAAGACGCGGTCTTGAAGCGCTTGAACAGGCCTTTGACAATGGATTGGCCGGTCCTTTCACGCGCGCCATTGAAGTGATCGGCGACATCTCGGGGCGGGTCATCGTCACCGGCGTCGGCAAAAGCGGACATATCGGCGCCAAGCTCGCGGCGACGTTCGCTTCAACGGGGACACCTGCCTTTTTCGTGCATGCGGCGGAGGCCAATCACGGCGACCTCGGCATGATCGCGCGCGACGACGTCGTGTTGGCGATTTCCAAAGGCGGCGAGAGTGCTGAGCTCAAGAGCATCATTTCCTTCACGCGGCGCTTCTCCATTCCGCTGATCGCGATCACTTGCAGCGACCGTTCCTCGCTTGCGACCGCCGCCGATATCGTCCTTCTCGTGCCGAATGAGCAGGAGGCCTGCCCGAATGGGCTGGCGCCGACGACCTCGACGCTGATGCAGCTTGCGATCGGTGATGCGCTGGCGGTGGCGCTGTTGGAGGCGCGCGGTTTTACCGCGACGGACTTCCACGTGTTCCATCCCGGCGGCAAGCTGGGGGCGAGCCTGATGCACGTCGCCGATATCATGCATACCGGCGAGCGGCTGCCGCTCGTTGCCAAGGGCACACCGATGCCGGAGGCGATCACGGTGCTGTCGCGCAAGCATTTCGGTTGCGTCGGCGTGCTTGACGAGGATGGGCGGCTCTGCGGGATCGTCACCGAAGGCGACATGGCGCGCAACCTGACCCGCAATCTCTCCGAACTTGCCGTCGACGACATCATGACGCGGACGCCGAAAACCGTGAAGTCGACGGTGCTGGCGACCGCCGCCCTGGCGTTGCTCAACCAGCATCACATCGGCGCGCTGATCGTCACCGACGACGACCGCAGGCCGGTCGGACTGGTGCATTTCCATGACCTACTGCGGATTGGCGTCGCCTGAGGCGCGCCGCGATCCAACGGGTTCACTTCCTGCGCTTTAGGTCTTTGTTTTTGCTCGATCAGACAGGTTCGACTGTGAGGTCGCGGCCGTTGCTCGAAACCACCTTCACCTGCGTTCCGACGGGCAGGTCCGGTCCCATCACCTGCCATAGCGTATCGTCGAGGCGGATGCGGCCGCGGCCCTCGCTGATCGGTTCGTGCAGCGTCGCGGTGCGGCCGACGAGGCTCGCGCCGCGCTGATTGAGGAAGGGCTCGTCGGTCGTGGAATTGCGCAGCGTCAGCCGACGGCCGGCGAACGTCGTGGCTACCGCGAGCAGCGCAAAAAGGATCGCCTGCAGCTCCCAGACCCAGAAGGCGCTGTCCCAGAAGAGCAGCGACAGCGCGCCGACGATCAAGGCGGCCAGGCCGATCCAGACCAGGAAGAAGCCGGGTACGATCATTTCCGCGGCGAGCAGCACGAGGCCTGCGACCCACCAACTCCACGGACCAAGTTCGGCGACGATCTTCGCCAGCATGGCTTATCGCTCCGGATCGGGATTGAAAGGATTGGGGGTCGACGGATTGATCGGCGGCGTCGAGCGCGCCGGCGCGGGGCGCGGACGCGACAAGGGTGGCAGCGTTGCCGGGTTGTTGCCGGCATCGCCGAAGACTTCGCGGGCAATGGCGCCGATGCCGCCGAGCGAGCTGAGGATGGACGAGGCTTCCATCGGCATCATCACGATCTTGGAATTGGATGCGGAGCCGATCGAGGTGAGCGCCTCGGTGTATTTCTGCGCAACGAAATAATTGATCGCCTGAATGTCGCCGGCGGCGATCGCTTCGGAGACCATCTTGGTCGCTTTGGCTTCAGCCTCGGCCAGGCGTTCGCGAGCTTCAGCATTGCGGAAGGCGGCCTCGCGCTGGCCTTCGGCCTGGAGAATGGCCGATTGCTTGGCGCCTTCGGCCCTGAGGATCTGCGCGTTGCGCGAGCCCTCGGCTTCCAGCACCTGGGCGCGCTTCTCGCGCTCGGCCTTCATCTGGCGAGCCATGGCATCGACGAGGTCGCGCGGCGGCTGGATGTCCTTGATCTCGACACGAGTGACCTTGATGCCCCAGGGATGCACGGCCTCGTCGACGACGCGCAGCAGCCGGTCGTTGATTGCATCGCGGTTGGAAAGCAGCTCGTCGAGATCCATCGAGCCCATGACCGAGCGGATGTTGGTCATGGTCAGATTGAGGATGGCATTTTCGAGATTGGCGACCTGATAGGCGGCCTGGGCGGCGTTCAGCACCTGATAGAAGGAGACGGCATCGGCCGAGACCGAGGCATTGTCCTTGGTAATCACCTCCTGGGTCGGCACGCTCAGCACCTGCTCCATCACGTTCAACCGGGCGCCGACACGCTCGATGAAGGGAGTGATCAGGTTAAGTCCGGGCTCCAGCGTGCGGGTATAACGCCCGAAGCGCTCGATCGTATAGCGGTAGCCCTGCGGCACGGTTTTGATCCCGGCAAAGAGCACCAGAATGACGAAAATGACCAGCACGATCACGACGATATCGAAGCCGCCGAACAGCATGAAAAATTCCTCTCATCCGCGCATGCGCGCGCGTGCACACCATAGATGTGGTGAGTTAGCATGTTCTTTGCGAGGAGGAAACGACACACGCATGCCCACCTCCCATCCAAGTGGAAAGAAGGTTTGGTCTTGCAATGCCCATTCGGGCTGTCGCCGGCTAACCGTGCAGTGCTGCCTTCTGAAAACGGTTTCTCAGACCCAGCCCTGCAATTCGCGGCGGACGACCTTTTCCAGCACCGTCATGCCGTCCTCTCCGTCGTTGAGGCAGGGGATATGCGCGAACGTCTCGCCGCCGTTCTCATGGAAGGAATGAGCAGCCTGTTCGGCGATCTCCTCCAGCGTCTCCAGACAGTCGGAGACGAAGCCGGGATTGATGACAGCGATGCGCTTGACGCCGTCCTTGGCAAGCTTCTCCACTGTCTTGTCTGTATAGGGCTGCAGCCATTCCTCCGGCCCGAATCGGGACTGGAAGGTGACCATGAAGTTTTCCTTGGTGAGCCCGAGCCGCTCGCGCAGCAGCCGGCCGGTCTTCTGGCATTGGCAGTAATAGGGATCGCCCTGCTTGAAATAGGATATCGGAATGCCGTGGAAGGAGGCGAGCAGCATTTCGGGCTTCCAGTCGAGCGTCGAAAGATGCCGTTCGACAGACTTCGCGAGCGCCTCGATATAGGTCTCGTCGTCGTGATAGGCGGGCACGGTGCGCAGCGCCGGCTGCCAACGCATCGAGAGCAGCTTCTGGAAGGCCTTGTCGTTGACCGTGGCGGTCGTTGCCGCCGCATATTGCGGATAGAGCGGGAAGAGCACGATGCGGTCGCAACCCTCTTGCTTCAGCGCCTCGATGCGCGAAGCGATCGACGGGGTGCCGTAGCGCATCGCCCAGTCGACCTTGACGTTATCAAGATCCCTCAGGCGCCCGGTCATCAACTCCGACTGGTTGCGCGTGTAGGTGCGGAGATAGCTTTCGTTCTTCTCCTTGTTCCAGATCAGCTCATAGGCTTTGCCGACTTTCTGCGGGCGGGTGTTGAGCACGATGCCGAACAGGATCGGATACCACTTCCAGGGCGACCATTCGATGACGCGGCGATCGGTCAGGAATTCCCTGAGATAGCTGCGCATCGAGGTATAATCGGTGCCGTCGGGCGTGCCGAGATTGACCAGAAGGACACCCACCTTGCCTGACTTGACGGCCGGATGGTCCGCCGGGCGGTGTGAAAGATCTGCTGTCATTTGGCCCCAACGCTCTCTTTTCTGTCTCGTCGGCTCATACGCAGCCTGGAGATCTTGGTTCACCCTATAGAAAGAAAAACCGGCCCGGGAAACCCCGGACCGGTCATGGCAATCGGGACAAATTGTCTTATTTTGCCGGAACTTCGATCTCTTTGCCGACCGTCAGGTGGCGTGGGTTCGGACTGCCGTTGGCCTCCGAAAGCTTCCGCCATAGCGTGCCGTCGCCATAGAAGGTCACGGCGAGGTCCCAGAAGGTGTCGCCCGCGGCGATCACGTGGGTGGACGGCGCCGTTGCGGCGGGTGCTGACGCCGGTGCCGGTTCCGCAGTAGGGGCGGGTGCGGCCGGCGTGGCCGGAGCTGGCGCTGCAGCAGGGGCGGGGGCAGGTTCGGTGGTTGGTGCAGGTGCTGCCGGCGTCGCCGGAGCAGCGGGTTCGGCGGCGGGCGCCTGCGCCACAACCGCGGCGATTTCGGTGACGCGGCCGTCGGTATAGGGTTTATACGGTGAGTGGGCGGCCAGATATTCGGCGGTCACGTCGGCGAGATCCGGACCGAAATCATAGGCGTTCTTGCCGTCCTTAAAGATCGAATAGCCATCGCCGCCGGCCCGCATGAAATTGTTGGTGGCGACCTTGTAGGTCTTACCAGGGTCGATCGGGGCGGAGTTGTCGCCCTCCTTCACCTGGACATCGCTGACGCGGCTGCCGACAGGTTTGGACTGGTCGAAGGAGAATTTCAGGCCGGCGACCTGCGGGAAGCGGCCGGCGCCCTGATCGATCTGGCTGACGCCGTTTTCAAGCGCCTTGACGACATCTGCGCCGGTTGCCTCGAACGTGGCCAGCGTGTTCTGGAAAGGCAGGACGGTGATGACTTCGCCCTGGGTGACCTCGCCGCCGTCGATCGAAGCACGCAGACCACCGCCATTCTGGACGGCGATGGTAACGCCTTGGTTTTTGGTGCGGTCGAGCATGGCGTCGGCCACCAGATTGCCCATCGAGCATTCCTTGACGCGGCAGACCTTGCGGTCGCCCTCGATCGGGGCCTCGGAGGAACCGATGACCTTCTTGCGCAATTCTTCGATCGGTTTGGCCAGTTCGGTGATGCGGGCAACGACGGCCGGATCGGGCGTAAAGGTTGAATCGATCAGGATCGGATCGCCCTTGGCATCCTTGACGACGCCGCTATCGTCGAAATTGACGACGAGATCGCCGAGATATTTGCTGTAAGAGGCAGCCTGAACGACCGGCACCTTGTAGCCACCGGGATTGTCGACCATCGTCGGGTAGGGGCCTTCAGCCTTTGGATCGGTATTGGAGAGCAGGCTATGGGAGTGGCCGCCGACAACGACATCGACGTCTGGGATCTTGGCGATCAAAGCGAGATCGCGGGGGTAACCGACATGGGTCAACGCGATGATCTTGTTGACGCCCTGGCCCTTCAGATCCTGAACGGCGGAGGTGATCGCCTGGACGTCATCGGCGATCGTGACATTCGGGCCGGGGGAGGAAAGTTCGGCCGTATCATTGGTGACGGCGCCGACAATACCGATCTTCTGGCCGCCGACATCGAGCACCAGCGACGGCTTGATGCGGTCGCCGAGCTTGGAGGTGGCTGTCGCCTTGACGTTCGCCGTCACGACAGGGAACTGCACCTTGTCGAGGAAGGTCGCAAGCCCGTCCTCGCTGTCGTCGAATTCATGGTTGCCGACGGTCATGGCGTCGAACTTCATCAGGTTCAGGAATTCGGCTTCGGCAGCGCCCTTATAGGTCGTGTAGAAGAGCGAGCCCTGGAAATTGTCCCCGGCATTCAGGAGGACGACGTTCTTGCCCGACAGCGCCTGACGCCGCTGGTCGATCGCGACCTTCAGGCGGGCAGCACCCCCGAAGCATTCGTTCTTGCCTTCTTCCTCGGCCGAGCAGGTGGAGTCGAACTTGTTGATCGATTCGATGCGCGAATGGAAATCGTTAATATGAAGAATATTGAGTTCGTAATCCGCAAAGGCAGCGCCCGCGCTCAGCGCCAGCATGGACGCGGTCAAAAGACCGAAGCTGAAAGACTTCGTCATCCCTGTTCTCCTGATTGGGCGAGAGATCCCCCTGATCCTCGCCGATCCCTTCATAGTCCGCCGGGGGCGGTCCCGGCCTGCGGATGTTCCATCAGAGGATGGGCGACCGCAAGAGAAAGCTGGGCTAGGCCTGACGCTTTCCAAGGGGGCAGGGCAAAAAAGCCGGTTGCTATCCCCGGCATTCGCCGGCGGCGGCATTTCGATAGAGTTCGTGCACGGCCTCCGCAATATTCGGAACCGTAGCGAGCGCGATGCTCAAACAGAGAAGGAAAATGAGGCGATTAAAGCGCCGGCCGGCTCGATAGGCAAAGAGTGCGCCGGCGCCGTAGATCAATATTGCCGGCACGGCCAACATCAGCACCTGGCCCGGTCTGTCGCAATCGGGAGCGGCGATGCCCTGGGCACGATAGACGTTGGCCGGAAAAACGACGGCAAGTGCTGCAAGCGGCAGCGCGAGCAGCAGGACGAGATAAACGGCGAGGGCGCGCATGGCGTGCTTAGCCTATCCCCTTAGCCTCGGCGGGAAAGCGTGAATTGTGCGCCGGAATCGGAGGTGCAATTGAGCTGGCTCTGATTGACAAGGGCGCAATTCACCTTGGACTGGGTCTTACGCACCAGCGAGGTCATGTTGATCTCCACCAAGGTCGGCGAAGTGTTGATATAGGTGCCCGAGGCAAGAAGCTGGTTGCTGTCGGTCGTGCGGGTGGTGAAACTACCGCCCTGGAAGGTGGAAACGATGCCGTTCGGATCGCTCCAGTTGCCTTCGACGCCGGTGGCTGACGGCGTCATTGCAACTGGCAGGCGGCGCGGCTCTGATGAAACGCAGGCGGCAAGAGCAGCCGCTGCACCGACAAGAACGAGACCAGTTCTGATTTTCATAAAGCTTCTCCCGGCGAATCGGCGCGGCGGAACACCCGCCAAGTTCGGGCAAAACATGGCGCGCGCCCGCCGTGAAGGCAAGCCTTGGCGGCGCGCCGGGCGGCATTTAGACAGCCGGCGTTACAAAAATGCCCGCCTTGCGGCGGGCATCTTCAGGGTCGCGCGAGCGATCTCAGCGAACGAGAATGTTCTTGAACTGCCACGGATCCTTGGTGTCGATATCTTCCGGGAAGAGGCCTGGGCGGCCATCGAGCGGGGTCCAGTCGGTGTAGTGTCCCTCGACCGGGCCGAGATAGGGCATCTGTACTTCG
The DNA here is from genome assembly GCF_019685115.1 of Rhizobium sp. NZLR11. Lineage (NCBI taxonomy): Bacteria > Pseudomonadati > Pseudomonadota > Alphaproteobacteria > Hyphomicrobiales > Rhizobiaceae > Rhizobium > Rhizobium sp. NZLR11. Next base: position 206,738 of record NZ_JABDWD010000004.1, read on the forward strand.
AGGCAGCGCTTGTAGTCGATCTCGTCGGCCTCGACGATGCCGGCATTCGGGTTTTCCAGCGCCCAGACCATGCCGGCGAGAACAGCGGAGGTCACCTGCAGGCCAGTGGCGTTCTGATAGGGCGCGATGCGGCGCGTTTCTTCCAGCGACAGGCGCGAGCCATACCAGTAGGCGTTCTTCTCATGGCCGTAGAGCAGGACGCCGAGTTCGTCGATGCCGTCCTCCAGTTCGTCCTCGTCGAGAACGTGGTGGACCGGCTGCGCCGTACCGCCATTGCCGAACATCTCATGCAGCGAGAGCACGGCGTCGTTGGCCGGGTGGTAGGCATAGTGGCAGGTCGGGCGGAAGGTCACTTCGCCGTCCTTGTCACGGACGGTGAAATAATCGGCGATCGAGATCGACTCGTTGTGGGTGACGAGGAAGCCGTATTGCGGGCCGGGCGTCGGGCACCAGGTGCGTACGCGGGTGTTGGCGCCCGGCTGCTCCAGGTAGATCGCCGCCTTGTTGCCCTTCTTGTGCTTCTTGGCGTTCTTCGGCATCCACTCTTCATGCGTGCCCCAGCCAAGTTCGGCCGGCTGCAGGCCTTCGGAGATGAAGCCTTCGACGGACCAGGTGTTCCAGAAGACGTTGAGCGGCTTCGGATGCTTGGTGCGCTGGGTGTCGCGCTCGGCGATGTGGACGCCCTTGACGCCGAGCTTCTTCATCAACTTTGCCCAGCCTTCGCGATCGTGCTGGTCCGGTTCCTCGAATTTGAGGCCGGTGTCGTTGGCGAGATTGACAAGCGCCTGCTTGACGAACCAGGAGACCATGCCCGGATTGGCGCCGCAGGTGGAGACGGCGGTGGCGCCACCCGGGTTCTTTGCCTTTTCCTTGCGCATGGTTTCGCGCAGCGCATAGTTGGTGCGGTCGGCATTGCTCATGCCCTTGTCGAAATAGAAGCCGAGCCAGGGTTCGACGACGGTGTCGACATAGGGCACGTCATGCTTGCGGCAGAGCTTGATAATGTCGAGCGAGGAGGTGTCGACCGAGAGGTTGACGCAGAAACCCTGGCCTTCGCCTTCGGTCAGCAGCGGCTTCAGCAGTTCCTTGTAATTTTCCTTGGTGACATATTCCTTGATGTGGCGAACGCCGTGCTTCTTCAGAATCTCCATGTCGGAGGGCTCTTCGCGCGGGTCGATGACGACCATCCGGCTCTTGTCGAATTTGAAGTGGCGCTCGATCAGGGGCAGGGTGCCGCGGCCGATGGAGCCAAAGCCGATCATCACGATCGGACCGGTGATTTCGGCATATACCGGATAGTTTTGTTCCGTCATTCTTTTCTCCTATGGAAGGGGACGAGGCGTTCAGCCCGAAGAATTCTTTTGAAATTGCCGCAGAGATGCGAAGTGACCGGCTCTAACCATAAAACGGCGTCACAATAAAGAGCGTTGAGGGGGAAAGGGCAAATATCGGGTCGGCGAGGGACGACGGGATCATCCGACCGGCCTCTCTAAAATCAGCGCTTCAGGATTTCCAGCCCTTCGGCCGTCGTCGTCACCGCAAGCTCGGTGATGTCGTATTCGGCAACACCATGGATTGTAAAGGGATCGGCGGCGACATAGGCCTCGATTGTGGCGCAGTCGCCGACTGCCAGGATCGCGCCGCCGGTGCGCGGCACCTTGCGGCCGGAGGCGAGGAACCAGCCCTTCGCATAACCCTCCTTCACCCAGGCCAAGTGCGGCTCCATATGCCGGTCGGCTTCGTCATTGGATTTGATGTAGGTGAGGGAGAGAATGAACATGGTCAGTTCCTGACGAGGTTTGCGCGGATCAGGCCGCGCAGCGAGTTGCCGATATAAAGCGCGCCGGCATCGAGATCGGCAAGCGTGAGGCGGCCGACATGTGCCTTGCGGGCGCAGATCAGCTCCGTGCGCAGCACGCCGGCGAGCAGGCCGCAGGAGATCGGCGGGGTGCGCAGCATGCCGGTTCCGTCGTCCAGGAAGATCGAGGTGATGGTGCCCTCGCAGACTTCGCCGCGTTCGTTCAAAAGAATGACTTCGTCGGCCTCGTCGAGCCTGTATTCGGCGCGTGCGCTTTCGTAGACGGCGCGGCGGGTGGTTTTGACGCGCAGCAGCCTGTCGGTGGAGTTCAGACGTGTCTCGGCAAGGCGCACGGTCCAGGTGGTGTCGGGCGCCAGCGGCACGAACGCGGCGCTTGTCACCTCGATGTGGCCTTGGGCGTCGAAAGTCAGGCGGACACGCAGCCGACCGGCAGCACCGGCAACGGCTTCGTCAAGCCTTGCCATGGCGTCGATCGGTTGCGGGAAGCCAAGGCGACGGGCGGAGCGGGAAAGCCGGGCGAGATGCAGCCGCAGGCGGATAAAACCCTCACCAGGCTGCCAGCGCAGCGTCTCGACCAGCGAAAAATCGATCATCGTGCAATCCATTGGTCGCCGACGGCGAAGCGGGCCTTGAGCAGGCATTCCTCATATTCGGCCTCGGCTGTGGAATCAAAGACGATGCCGCCGCCGACATTGAAGACGGCTCTGCCGCCGTCAAAAAGCGTGATGGTGCGGATGGCGACGGAAAAGCGCATGGCGCCGCTCGGCGAAATCATGCCGATCGCGCCGCAATAGGCGTCGCGGGGCGTGTCTTCGAGCGCATGCAGAATTTCCATCGACCGCATCTTCGGCGCGCCGGTGATCGAGCCGCAGGGAAAGAGCGCGGAGAAGACGTCGCGGATCGAAAGATCCGGACGGAGCCTTGCCTGCACATGGCTCACCATCTGGTGGACGGTCGGATAGGTCTCGATGTCGAAGAGCTTCGGGACGTCGAGCGTGCCCACCTCGGTGATGCGGGAAATATCGTTGCGTAGCAGATCGACGATCATGCGGTTTTCCGCCTGCGTCTTGATATCGCGGCGCATGGCCTCGATGATTTCGGCATCTTCGGCCGCGGTAGCGCCGCGTTTCGCAGTGCCCTTCATCGGATGGGTCTCGATCCAGCCCTCTTCATCAATGCGGAAGAACAGTTCCGGCGAGCGCGAAAGGATAACCGGACCGCCGAGATCAACCAGCGCGCCGTATTTGACCGGCTGGCGTTCGATCAGCGACCAGAAGGCAGTACGGGGATCGCCGTTCCAGCGGGCCTCGACCGGCATGGTGAGGTTCGCCTGATAGGCGTCGCCAAGCCGCAGGTGCTGGTGCAGGCGGTCGAAGCGCTCTTTATAGAGAGGGAAATCCCAGGCAGCCTTGGGGGCCGTCAGGAATTCCTCGTTTTCGAGGCGCTGTTTTGGTTGGGCAAGCGGGTGTGTGTCCGGCTGCGGGGCGTCGAAGACGCCGAAACAGAGTAGCGGCGTTTCACGGTTTTCCCCGGCGAAGGGAGCGAGTTTTTCTTCGAAGAGATATCCGGCCTCGTAGGCCATGTACCCGGCGAGCCATTTGCCCTCGGCCTTGGCCTCTTCCATTCGGGCAAGGCCGGCAAAGAATTCGCCCCGCGTCCTGGCAATAATGATCTCTGCCGGCTCGGCGAAAAGCATCACCTGTCCTGATGTGTCGTCGCGGTAGAGAATAGAGGGTTGGGTTTCGGCCATCAGCGGCGTCTTTTCTTGGAGCACGATCCCTTATCCGCCTGCCGGCGCCTCTCCCCGCCTGCGGGAAGAGGTCGGCCGTGGGGAGGCAGATCAGGCAGCTCTATCCAAAGCTTCCAATTCGTCGATCAGCCCTTCGATCATCGACAGGCCCTGGCTCCAGAACGACGGATCGGTGGCGTCGAGGCCGAAAGGCTTCAAAAGTTCCGAGTGGTGCTTGGTGCCGCCAGCCTTCAGCAGTTCGAAATACTTTTCCTGAAAGCCCTTTTCGGCTTTCTGGTAGACGGCATAGAGCGAATTCACCAGGCAATCGCCGAAGGCATAGGCATAGACATAGAAGGGCGAATGGATGAAATGAGGGATATAGGCCCAATAGGTCTCGTATCCTTCAGAAATGTTGATCGCCGGCCCGAGGCTTTCCGACTGGACGGAGAGCCAAAGTTCGCCGATGTCGTCGGCGGTAAGTTCACCTGATTTGCGGGCGGTGTGGAGCTTGCGCTCGAATTCGTAAAAGGCGATCTGGCGCACGACGGTGTTGATCATGTCCTCGACCTTCTGGGCGAGCATCGCCTTGCGCTCGCGCATGTCGCTGGTTTTTTCCAGGAGCGCGCGGAAAGTCAGCATCTCGCCGAAGACCGAGGCGGTTTCGGCAAGCGTCAGCGGCGTCTGGCACATCAGCGCCCCTTGCGCGCCGGCCAGAACCTGGTGCACGCCGTGCCCGAGTTCATGGGCAAGCGTCATCACGTCGCGCGGCTTGCCCATGTAGTTGACCAGCACATAGGGGTGGGCCGAGGGAACCGTCGGATGGGCGAAGGCGCCGGGCGCCTTGCCGGGGCGGACCGGGGCATCGATCCACTGCTCGTCGAAGAACCGCCTGGCGATCGCCTCCATCTCGGGGGCGAAATTGCCATAGGCCGAAAGTACCGTGTCCTTCGCCTCGGGCCAGGAGATGACGGCAGTGGAGGTTTCCGGAAGCGGCGCGTTGCGGTCCCAGAAATTCATCTGCTCCATGCCGAGCCATTTCGCCTTCATCTTGTAATAGCGGTGCGAAAGGCGGGGATAGGCTTCGCGGACGGCGGCGGCCAACGCATCGACGACCTCGCGCTCGACGCGGTTTGCCAAGTGGCGGCTGTCGGCAATGTCCTCGAAGCCGCGCCAGCGGTCGGCGATCTCCTTGTCCTTGGCAAGTGTATTGGTGATCAGCGTGAAGGTGCGGATATTCGCCTTGAATGTTTCGCCGAGCGCCATGGCGGCCTTGCGGCGGGCTTCGGGGTCCTTTTCCTGCAGCCTGTTCAGCGCCACTTCGAGCGGCACTTTCTCGCCATCGATATCGTAGCGAAGTTCCGCCATGGTTTCGTCGAAGAGGCGGTTGAAGGCAGCGGCCGATGTCATCGACTTTTCGAGGAAGAGCTGTTCCAGCCTGTCGTCGAGCTGGTAGGGCTTGTCCTTCCTGAGGTCGATCAGCCAGGGGCGATAGTGTCCGGCGGCGGTATCTCTAGCCATGCAGGCGTCGATCACCGCGTCGTCGATGCGGTTCAGTTCCAGCGCGAAGAACAGGAGATGGCCGGAGAATTCGGTGATCTTGGTCTGCACGTCGCCATAGAGCTTGCCGTTTGCCGGATTGGCGGTGTCGGAGAAATAGGTGAGGCCGGCAAAGGAGCCGAGGCGGCCGATGATGTCGTCCAGCGCCTCATATTCTTTCAGCGCCGCGCCGATGCCCTCAGTGCCGGCCTTGGTCGCCGCCGTGGCCAGTTTGCCCTTCCACTTTTCTTCAAAGGCGATCGCGGCCTTGCCGGCCTTTTCCATGTCGGCGACGAAGGCGGTCGAGGTGGCGGAGGGATAAAGATCCTGCAGCTTCCAGACCGGCAGTTCGCCGAGCGCCGGATCGGTCGCCCCAGCTGGCGCTGCTGCCGACAAAAGAAGGCTGGCGTGCGGGAGCTTGATTTTCATGGGGCAATTCCTCTCCACTTTCATAACAGGTCTGCTTGAATAAGCGCGAGAAGGCCCGGCATCAAGGGCCTTTCGGCGCAAGAAAGGCATCGGTTCGGCACGAAAATGACCCGTTCCAATCGTTAAAATGCAATTATTTCTCAAAACTGGATGTTCAAGCCTTCCTGTCAGAGTGCGCTCCATGGTTTCGCATGAAGTGAGGCGACAATGACCGGTTACAATGAGCTCAAGGGAGCAGGGCAAATCCTCGTGGTCGAGGACGACCCCGTGCAGCGCCGCCTGCTCAAGAATGCAATCGAGCGGCACGGCCATGTCGTGCACCAGGCGGAAAACGGTCGCATCGGCCTGGAAATGGTCAAACGCGACAGCGGCCTTTTCAGCGTCATCGTGCTCGATCTGATGATGCCGGAGATGACCGGCCTCGAGTTCCTCGACGCGCTTCACGAATTCGGCACGCAGATCCCGGTCATCGTTCAGACGGGGCAGGGCGGTATCGAAACGGTGGTGCAAGCGATGCGGGCCGGTGCCTTCGACTTCGTCGTCAAGCCGGTCTCGCCCGAGCGCATCGCCACCTCGATCTCGAACGCGATGAAGCTCGACCAGCGCGAGGTGAAGGCGCGGGCCGGCCGCCGGTCGCGCTCAGGCTCGGTCGGCTTCGACGACATCGTATCGGCAAGCCCGGCGATGATCCGCGTCATCGATCTCGCCCAGCGGGCGGCTCAGTCCAATATTCCCGTCGTGCTCGAAGGCGAATCCGGTGTCGGCAAGGAACTGGTGGCACGTGCCATCCAATCCGGCGGCGACCGCTCGAACAAGCCCTTCGTCACGGTCAATTGCGGGGCGATCCCGCATAATCTCGTCGAGAGCATTCTCTTCGGCCATGAGAAGGGTGCGTTTACCGGCGCGACCGAGCGCCATAGCGGCAAATTCATGGAAGCCGACGGCGGCACCATTTTCCTGGACGAGATCGGCGACCTGCCGCTCGATGTGCAGGTGAAGCTGTTGCGCGCCGTGCAGCAGGGCGAGATCGAGACCGTCGGTGCGCGCACCGCCCATAAGGTCAATGTCCGGCTGATCTCGGCGACCAACAAGGATCTGATCGAGGAGGTCAAGAACGGCCATTTCCGCGAGGATCTCTACTATCGCCTCAACGTCTTCCCGATCACCATTCCGGCGCTGCGCAAACGCAAGGAGGACATTCCGAATCTGGTGCGTGTCTTTGCCGAGCGCTTCTCCAGCGAGCAGAAAAATGGTCGCCGCATGACGGTGAACTCGGGCACGCTGGCGTTGCTGACCGCCTATGACTGGCCAGGCAATATCCGCCAGCTCGAAAACGCAATCTTCCGCGCGGTCGTTCTCGCCGAAGGGCCGGAGCTGACCGAGGGGGACTTCCCGCAGATCGCCGCCCAGCTTCCGGAATACGAAGTCGTGGATCACCTGGCGCTCGTTGCCGACAATACCGGCCTCGATCCCGACGACACCTATGGTGAGGATTTCAGGGCGTCGATCTCGGGAGCGGTGCATCACCGTCTGTCCGAAGCCTCCGAAAACGCGATCGCCAGCGTCAATCCCGCCGGCGACGTACGCAGGCTTGCCGATGTCGAGGAAGAGCTCATTCGATTCGCGCTCAAATTCTATCGCGGGCAGATGAGTCAAGTGGCGCGCAAACTTGGCATTGGCCGGTCCACACTTTATCGCAAGCTCAAGGATTACGGTATAGACCCCGACAATCCCCAGAAAGATGCGGCTTAAGCGCTTTTTGTTAAGACTAAGGCAACCACGATTTGTTACTGGTCATAAACCACTTGTTAGTGGCTCGTTCACTATGTAAAGAAAAGGTTGATCATGTGTGGCATTTTTGCCATCGTGTGACCGCATTTGACAGTCATCTGAGACAGTACGGGACATTGTCTGTCTGACGGGGATCGAGTTGCCGAATCTGAATGGGAATTCCAAGCGTTCGCGCTTGAGCTGGCGTTTGTTGTGCGCCGACATTTGCGGAAAGGCAATAAGGACGGCAGCGGCCGCCCTTCTTGCGCTCGCGGTTTCCTCACCGGTATTCGTTGGTACACCTTCGCAGGCCGCGGGCGACACCCGCAGCCTCAAGCTCTATTTCATCCATACCGGCGAAAAAGCCGTCATCACCTACAAGCGCAACGGCAAGTTCGACCCGAAGGGTCTGGAGCAGCTGAACCGCTTCCTGCGCGACTGGCGCAAGAATCAGCCGACGAAGATGGATCCGCGCCTGTTCGACCTGATCTGGGACGTCTATCGCCAGAGCGGTTCGAGGGACTACATCAACGTCGTCTGCGGTTTCCGTTCGCCGGGAACTAACGAGATGCTGCGCGGCCGCTCGCGCAACTCAGGCGTCGCCGAAAAGAGCCAGCATATGCTCGGCAAGGCGATGGACTTCTTCATTCCGGACGTCAAACTCGCGACATTACGTGGGATCGGCATGAAGATGCAGGTCGGCGGCGTCGGCTTCTATCCGAAATCAGGATCGCCCTTCGTGCATATGGACGTCGGCGGCGTTCGCGCCTGGCCGCGCATGAGCCGTGACGAGCTTGTCCGGCTTTTCCCGAACGGCAACACCATTCATATTCCGGCTGACGGCAAGCCGCTGCCGGGCTACCAGCAGGCGATGGTCGACTACAAGCGCCGCGTCAGCGGCACGCAGATCGAGATCGCCAGCGCCTCCGAATCGGCGCCGAAGCACAAGACGCTGTTTGCCGCGCTGTTCGGCGGCGGAGCGGATGAGCAGGAAGACGATACGGACGATTCGACCCCTGTTGCCGTCGCCAAGGCGACGCCGCCGAAGGCCGAGCCAGCCCCTGCCGAGTCGCAACAGACCGAGGTCGCCGATCTGAACGCGCCGGTGCCGCAGGTTCGCCCGGCATTCAGCAACCAGCCGGCCGGCAGCGACGTGGCGAGCGCGCTCGTCGCACCGTCTTCGGGTAATGCGGCGCAACAGGCTCTTGCAGCGGCCCTTCCGGCCGATCAGGCCCAACCGCAGCAGTTTGCCGATCTCAGCGCCTATAGTATTCCGGTCCCCTCGCTTCTCGGCCCGCGCCGTGCGCCTGGCGACGCCGAGCTTGCGTCGCTGACGGGCGCCAATGCCCTGCCGGTTCCGACGCCGGTCGAACGCCCTGCCGTTGCCGAGAACCTTCTTGCCGCGGCCGATGCCGATCCCGAAGCGGAGGCCGACGAAGCTGATCAGGACGCGTTGTCTCCCGCCGTCGCCGATGCGCTCGACCAGCAGCGAAACGAGGGTGCGGAAAGTCAGATCGCGTCGAAGGCGCCGCCAATCACAGTAGAGCAGGCGATCAACGCCGCGATGACGCAAAAGGCGCCTGCCGCAAAGCCGCCGCTCGAACTCGCCGCCTTGGCGCCGATGTCCAAATCGGCAAGCTTTGACGACGGCTTCGACGAACCGGCCGCCGAAAGCGCTGTGGCTCAAGGACTTCCTGCCAAGGGCGGCCGCCCGACGCACAAGGAAGCCGCCGCAGCCGATGCCAGCCGCGCGGCAGTGCGCACCGAGCCGAAGCTGACGGAAAAGATGATCTCGCAGTGGGCGCTGACCAATGCCCGCCTTGAAATGGCCTCCAAGCAGGTCAAGGCGCCGCGTTTCGTCAGCCAGACGATGCGTGCCCAACCGACCGCCGTCTATGCCGAGGGCTTCAATGTCAAGACCGCTTCGGTCGACCCCGCCCGCTTCAGCGGCACGGCGGTGAACTTCATGCAAGTGCGCAAGTTCAACACGAACTGAGCCGGCCGATCATGAAATATCGAAAACCGTCGGAGCGATTCCGGCGGTTTTTCTTTGTCCGCTTCCACCGAGGCGAGGTGACCGTTTAGCCAAGCGTGTTCCAGAGCATGATGCCGAAAAGTGTGAGCGGTTTTCTTATGACATCCTGTTCTAAAGCGCGTCGCATCAAGCTTGATTCATGCGACGCGCTTTAGTCCTTTGTTTTATGCATGTCGTTATCCCGGAACCGCTGCACACTTCCGGGCGACATGCATTGGGCAAAAGACAAGCCGCCGGAAGGCCCGGCGGCTTGTCGGCATCCGCGATGCGCGGCGGATCAGCCTTCCGGCGGCGACTCGATCATACCGAGCGCGAGCAGGTAGGTGTCGAGGATGGCTTCCTCCTCCATGCGCTCCTGCTCGTCCTTCTTGCGCAGCGCCACGACCTTCTTCAGGATCTTGGTATCGAAGCCGGTTCCCTTGGCTTCGCCATAGACGTCCTTGATATCGTCGGCGATGGTCTTCTTTTCTTCTTCCAGCCGTTCAATGCGCTCGATGAAAGCGCGAAGCTGATCGCGGGCGACGCCATGAGCATCAGACATCGTGTTCTCCTGATTTTTCGGGTGATCAATTTGGATGCACGTGACTGCCGCGAAGCGGCGTCACGGTCAAGCCTGTTGTCGGCAAGCCAAGCTATTTGTGTGGGTTGTTCAGTTCAAAAGCAGCCTTTTGCACAGGCGAGGCCTCGTTCTGGTGAAGATTCTTCCAGTCTTCATACGGCATGCCATAGACCATCTCGCGCGATTCGTCCCGGGTAATTGGGACACCCTCGGCCTCGGCGGCTTCGCGATACCAGTTCGACAGGCAGTTGCGGCAGAAGCCGGCCAGGTTCATCAGGTCGATGTTCTGAACGTCGCTGCGTTCGCGAAGATGTGCGAGGAGGCGGCGGAAGGCGGCGGCCTCGAATTCGGTCTGCTGTGTTCTGCTGAGCGCGGTCATCTCGATTTCCTTTCTTCAACAGGGGCCTTTCACCCAATCGGGTTTCATTCAATAAGGCCCCGTGCGCGACAGGTGGACGTCGTATTCGTGCAGGGCCGGATCGGCATTCATCGCCGCAAAGATCGGCGCCAGGCGTTCGGCCCATGCTGATATTCCGGCCTCGTCTGCGATCAGGTCCTGGCGCACCTCGAGCAGCGCGTGCGGAATGCCGGTGATCATGCAGTGCTGGTACATGGTATCGCCCTTCAGCGCGCCGTCATAGGGTTCGTTATCGCCGACGACAAGATCGGGATCGGCGCGCAACCTTTGGAGCAGCGGCCCGACGGCGCGGTGGTCGCTATCCCAAAGCACGGCGGCGTGCCAGGGGCGGGAAATGCCCTTCCAGGCCGGGGTGAAGGAGTGCAGCGACAGCACCAGCGGCGCCCTGCCGGTGGCATTCGCCACCTTGTCGATCGTTACGGCCACGGCACCGTGATAGGGGCGATGAAAGGTTTCGATGCGGGCATTCCACTCCTGCGGCGTGATCGGATGATTGCCTGTTATGACGGCGCCGTCGGAGATCTTCATGATCAAGGTCGGATCGTCTTCGCCGCGGTTCGGGTCGATCAGCAGGCGCGAAAAGCCGCCGACTACCGCGGGCACGCCGAGCCTCGCCGAAAGCTGCCGCGTCAGCCCCTCAATGCCGATGTCATAGGCGATGTGCCGGGCGAAGGCGGCGTCGGGCAGGCCGAGCCGGCCATATCGCGCCGGAAGGCGGTTCATCGCGTGATCTGCGAGGATCACCATGCCTTTGTCATGTTTGCCGGGTAGGATTTCGAAGGATTGGAAGTCGTCCATCAGGAATTCCCGTTTGTCATTGCGCAGTCGGTGGCAGTGATCGCATGCGTCTGCGCCACGTTCAAGCGCCGCAGGCGGACAGCGGTTGAGCCGGACCCTCGACGGGTGGTTTGTGAAAGGAAATATAATCGATTAGCATTGCGTTGACTTTCGCTTGACGGCGGCGCAAGAAGACACCGATACGAATAACCGTGGAGCTATTTGGGAGCCGTGTTGATCCAAGCCGCGCCAAGTTTCCTCACGCGGTCCGGACCGCTGGTCCGTCTCGCTCTGTTCGCTCTTGCAGCCATCATGCCGTTTTTCATCGCAGATGCCGCACGCGCCGATTTTCGCGTCTGCAACGGAACGCAAAATCTCGTCGGCGTCGCGATCGGCTACCGGGCCAAGGATGGCTGGATGACCGAGGGCTGGTGGCAGGTGCCGGCAACGACCTGCGCCACGTTGATCGAGGGAGAATTGCAGTCGCGTTATTATTACCTCTACGCAGAGGACGCCGCCCGGGGAGGACGATGGACGGGCGACGTGCAGATGTGCGTGGCGGAAAACGAGTTCAAGATTACGGGTGTGCAGGATTGTTATGCCCGCGGTTACCAGAAGATGGGATTCAAGGAATATGATACGGGCCGCCAGGGTAGCTGGATGGTCCAACTCTCCGACACCCCAGGGACGCAAGAAAGCCAGAATTGATGAAGCGTAATCGCAAAATTAAAATCCTCGCCACCCTCGGGCCTGCCTCCGCCGAGGAATCGATGATCGAGAAGCTGCACCAGGCCGGTGCCGATGTCTTCCGCATCAACATGAGCCATGCAAGCCACGACCTGATGCGTACGCTGATCCAGCGCATCCGCTCGGTTGAAGCGCGCTGCGGCCGGCCGATCGGCATTCTCGCTGACCTGCAGGGACCGAAACTGCGTGTCGGCAAGTTCGTCGACAGCAAGGTCGACCTGAAGCCCGGCCAAACCTTCACGCTCGACAACAACGAAGCGCTCGGTGATCAGAACCGCGTCTTTCTGCCGCATCCCGAGATCCTGGAATCGGTGCAGCCCGGCCACCGCCTGTTGATCGATGACGGCAAGCTCGCGCTCCGCGCCGAAAAATGCGACGGCAAGAGCATCGTCACCACTGTTATTTCGGGCACGCGCATCTCCGACCGCAAGGGCGTCAGCCTTCCCGACACGCTGCTCGGCGTCGGCGCACTGACAGACAAGGACCGCGCCGACCTCGACGCCGTGCTCGCCACCGACGATGTCGATTGGGTGGCGCTGTCCTTCGTCCAGCGTCCCGATGACCTTGCCGAAGTGCGCAAGATCGCCCGTGGCCGTGTCGGCCTGATGTCGAAGATCGAAAAGCCGCAGGCGCTCGAGCGTATCGAGGAAATCATCGAGCTTTCCGACGCGTTGATGGTCGCCCGCGGCGATCTCGGGGTCGAAATGCCGCTCGAATCGGTTCCCGGTATCCAGAAGCAGCTGATCCGCGCCTGCCGCCGTTCGGGTAAGCCGGTGGTCGTCGCCACGCAGATGCTGGAATCGATGATCTCCTCGCCGGTGCCGACGCGCGCCGAAGTTTCCGACGTCGCAACCGCCGTCTTCGAAGGTGCGGATGCCGTCATGCTCTCGGCCGAATCCGCTTCCGGCGATTATCCGGTCGAGGCCGTCTCGACCATGGCGTCGATTGCCACCGCCATCGAGCGCGAGCCGCATTATCCCGGCATCATCTACGCCCAGCGTGCCCAGCCCGAAGCGACCGGCGCCGATGCGATCTCGCTTGCTGCCCGTCAGATCGCCGAGACGCTGAAGCTGTCGGCGATTGTCTGTTACACCTCGTCGGGCACGACGGGCCTTCGCGCCTCGCGCGAGCGGCCGCAGGTGCCGATCCTGGCGCTGTCGCCGATCATCAAGACGGCACGCCGCCTTGCCGTCGTCTGGGGCCTGCATTGCGTCGTCACCCATGACGCGACCGATCTCGACGACATGGTCAACCGCGCCTGCCGCATCGTCGCCGACGAAGGCTTCGGCAAGCCGGGCGACCGCATCATCATCTCGGCCGGCGTGCCGCTCGGCACGCCCGGCGCCACCAATATGATCCGCATTGCCTATATCGGCTCCGACGGCCAAAGCGGCATCTGATCCGATCGGTCCGTTTGAAAGCCCGCTGCCTCAAGAGGCGGCGGGCTTTTTCTTTGACAGGACAGCATTGCTAAGCGCTGCTGTGCGTGCAAGTTTCGATCCCTGGATTGGGAGGGATCATCATGGATATCGTCACGCTTCTGGCTTTTGCAGCCGTTTCTTTTGTCGGTATCGCCACACCGGGGCCGACGGTGCTGCTGGCGCTGACCAATGGTTCGAGGCATGGCCTGCGCCGGGCGATTGCCGGCATGATCGGCGCGGTGCTTTCCGATTTCGTGTTGATCGGCGCCGTCGCGATCGGCCTCGGCGCCTTGCTGGCGGCATCGGAATTCTGGTTTTCAATGCTGAAATGGGCGGGTGCTGCCTATCTCGCCTTTCTCGGCATTATGCTGCTGCGCTCGAAGGGCACGATCGATGCGGCGCTGAAATCCGGGGCGTCTTCGAGGGCGATATCTCCCTTCTCGATCGGACTGAAGAGCTTCATGGTCGCGGCGACCAATCCGAAGGGCTATTTGTTCTTCTCGGCCTTCCTGCCGCAGTTCATTGATCCCACCCTGCCACAGGCAACGCAGTATGCGCTGCTCGCGCTCACCTTTGCCGCACTCGATTTTCTCATCATGTTCGGCTACGCCTTTTTCGGCTCGCGGGCGGTGCGTTTCCTGAAAACCTCGGGCGCCCTATGGTTGGAACGGGCTTGCGGCGGCGCGCTGTTGGCGCTTGCCGGCTCGCTCGCCTTTTATCGCCGGGCAATTGCTTGAGCTCAGGGTCGAGCCAGGGATAGATGGCCGACGCGATAGGCCTGCGTGTGCGCGTCAATTTCAGGAATTTCTCGCCACAGCCTGAAGCGCACCCGCGTCCATGTCGTCGGCTCGAAGCCGGAGGCCGAGGCGAGTGCGCCGCCGGTCGCGACGTCGGCCGCAGCCTCCGCGCTGTCGGCACGGCGGATTTCGGTGAGCGGCGCGTAGGGCTCGATACGCAGTACATCGCGCGTGGCAAATCTGGCCGCGGCGACGTCCGGCGAGATTTCTGCCTGCCAGACTATCCAGGTCCTCACCTGCGGCCAGCCGAAGGCGCCGGTGAGCGTTTGGAAAGCCGGGCCGCAGAGGAAGTCGCTTGCCCCTTCCGGCTCTTGCCAGAGATAGAAGGGCGCATAGAGATTGTCGCGGCTGCCGAATTCGCCCTTAAGGGCACTGAGATAGGCCTTGAAGCCGAGATTGGGAAAGCCGTCGAGCAGCGGACCTTTGTCGCGGATGCGGCGGTCGATGACCGACATGTCGTAATCGGCGGGCAGGGTAAAGCTGTACTGCATGGCGATCATGACCGGGCCTCCACCGGCTGCAGCCATTCGACGATGCTTCCGTTTTCGGCCGGCTGGATGCTGATATAGCTGAAAGGGCTGTCATCGGCTGCGCCATGCCAGTGGCGCTCGCCGGGGGCAAACCAGACGGCGTCGCCGGCGCGCAGTTTCTCGACGGGACCACCCTTGCTCTGTGCCAGCCCATGACCCGAAAGCACGTAGAGCAACTGGCCCCTGGGGTGCGTATGCCAGCGTGTGATAGTGCCGGGATCGAGTGTCGCGCGCATTGCGGTGTTCTCACCGTCGGCCCCGCCTTCGAGCAACATTTCGACCCAGAAAGGCGCCGTTGCAACGCCTTCCGGCGAGCGCACCGCCCTGCCGGGGCGCCTGATGGTCATCGTCTTCGGGTTCAACGTGGTCATTGCCGGCCTCCGACCGTCCGCAGCCGCCAGTCGGGATCGGTCATCTGGGCGATGCCGTTGCCGAAAGACCAATCATCCGGTGCGCTGGTGCTGATGACGATCATCACATCCTCGGGCCGGAGGCCCGGCGATTGCGCCAGAAGTTCGCCGAGCCGCCGATAGAGCGCAGCCTTCATCTCGGCTGTCCGGGGCCTGCCGATCGTGATCGAGATGTAGACGAAATCGTCGGAGCGGGGACCGGCGAGGTAGCTGCGGTCGAAGATCAGCTCGTTCTCATCATGCTGATGGATGGCCTGGAAGCGGTCGTTTTCGGGCACGTCGAAGGTCTCGACCAAGGCACGCTGGATGTTGTCGGCCAGTGCGGCGAGATAGTCCGACGACTTGCCTTTGCGAAGCGAAATTCGAACGAAGGGCATCTGGATCTCCATGGTTCAGGCCGTTCGTCGGCCTTGACAGCAGAACCATCGCACAGCACAATGATGCTGAAAATCAGAAAGTTATGGATCGATGATCCTGAAAAATGGGATTATAGAATGCGGCGGACAATTTTCGATCTCGATGTGCTCCGTACCTTTTCGACCGGTATGGAGCTCGGCAATTTCGCCAAGGCGGCCGAAAGGCTCGGGCGTTCCACCTCGGCGGTCAGCGCGCAGCTGAAGAAGCTGGAGGAGCAGGCCGGCACGCCGATCTTCCGCAAGGTGGGGCGCGGCCTGGCGCTGACCGACGCCGGCGAGACGATGCTCGGTTATGCCAGGCGGCTGCTGGAACTCAACGACGAGGCGGCTGCGGCCGTGCACAGCGTCGAGCTGGAGGGCTGGGTGCGGCTCGGCCTGCAGGAGGATTTTGGCGAAAACCTGCTGCCGGAGGTGCTCGGCCGCTTCGCGCGTGCCCATCCGAAGGTCCGCATCGAAGCGCGGGTGGTGCGCAATGCCGAACTGCTCGAGCGCGTCACCTCAGGCAAGCTCGATCTGGCGCTTGCCTGGAGCGATGGCACACGGACTTCGCATTGCGAGCAGATTGGCGAGGTGCCGATGCGTTGGATTGGACCTGTCGAGGGAGCCCCGGGCTGGCATGCGGCAAGCGGTGAGCCGATGCCGCTCGCTTCGCTGGAGGCGCCATGCCTATTGCGAAGTGCTGCGACCCGGGCACTTGACGAGGCGGGCATTTCCTGGCGTCTCGCCTTTGTCAGCCCCAGCCTCGGCGGTCTCTGGGCAGCGGCGGCGGCGGGCCTCGGCATCACCATCCGTACACCGATCGGCCTGCCGGCAAAGGTCCGACCGCTGGCGCCGGAGACGATTGGCCTGCCTGATTTGCCAAAGCTCGGTTTGGTCCTGCATCGGGCCGAAGCCGAACCGCAACCGGCTGCGGCCCGGCTTGCCGAACTCGTGCTGCAATCGGTGCATGGCGCCCTGCGCGGGACGGCGGCCTGACACATCACATCTGCCGTTGCTGTAGGGCGGTGCGCCGAATTGCCTGCGGCGGCTGGCCGAAAGCGCGCAGGAAGGCACGGCGCATGCGCTCGTGATCCCCAAAGCCGGTTTCGCGGGCAACGACGTCGATCGGGTGGCGGCCCTGCTCCATCATCAGGCGGGCGGCTTCCAACCGCAGGTTCTCAACTGCCTTGGCCGGTGATTGTCCGGTCTCGGCGCGAAAGGCGCGGCTAAACTGGCGGAGGCTAAGGTGGGCCGCTTCCGCCAGTTCCTCAACTGGCAGCGCCGATTTCAGATTGCTGCGGGCGTAGGCGAGTGCCTTCTGGATGCGGTCCGATTTGGGCTCCAGTTCCAGAAGGGCGGAAAATTGCGACTGGCCGCCGGCCCGGCGATGATAGACGACGAGCTTGCGGGAAATGGCACGGGCCACCTCGAAACCGTGATCCTTCTCAACCATCGCCAAAGCCAGATCGAGACCGGCCGTCATACCGGCCGAGGTCCAGACGGAACCGTCGATGATGAAGATCCGGTCTTCTTCCATTTTTATTTTTGGATATCGGCTTTGCAGTTGGCGCGAGACATACCAATGCGTCGTCGCCCGACGGCCGTCGAGAATGCCGGCTTCGGCAAGAAAGAAGGCGCCGGTGCAGATCGAGGCCAAGCGACGGGTAGCGGGCAGGGCGGCGCGGATGAAGTCGGCTTCTGCTGCGCTCGGCAGCCTGACGCCAGGCGCTCCCGCCACGATCAGCGTGTCGAGGGCCGGGTCGCCAAAGGCCTCCGTCTCCATCACCATGCCAAGCGAGTTGGCAATCGACCCACCATGTTCAGAGAGATAATGGATGTCGTAAGCCTTTTCCTCAAGTTCGATATTGGTGAACTCGAAGGCGGAAACGGCCGCCAAGCTCATAATCTGGAAGCCGGGATAGAGCAGAAAGCCAATTCGTTGCACGATCATCAGATCCCAAATGATGTCCTGAAAGGTGGTATATATGACATTCAGGACATGCGCAATCGGGCGTAAGACTCTCCTCAAGCGCAGGGCATCAGGCCAGGGCGTATTCAAGGAGACGGATCATGACACAGGAACTGAAGGGCACGGCGCTGGTGACCGGTGCATCCTCGGGCATCGGCGCAGTCTACGCCCATAGGCTGGCGAAGCAGGGTTACGACCTCATCATCGTCGCCCGCAACGGCGAACGGCTGAAGTCGCTGGCAAGCCGGTTGACGGCGGAAACCGGCCGGACGGTCGAGACTGTCGTGGCCGATCTCGGCGACAAGACAGGCCTCGGCCGCATCGAAGGCGTACTGAAGGAAGACCGGAGCATTACGCTTCTCGTCAACAACGCCGGCGTCGGCGGAACGGCGCCGCTGCTTTCCTCCGATGTCGACAAGATGCAGGCGATGATCGAGCTCAATGTGACGGCGCTGACACGGCTGACCTATGCCGTCGTGCCGGGTTTCGTCGCCCGCGGCGGCGGTACGATCATCAATATTTCTTCCATCGTCGCGATCTCCCCAGAGATGCTAAATGGCGTCTATGGCGGCACGAAAGCCTTCGTACTCGCCTTCAGCCAGTCGCTGAAGCATGAGCTGGCGGAAAAGAACATCCGCATTCAGGTCGTGCTGCCCGGCGCCACTGCGACGGAATTCTGGGGCATCGCCGGCACGCCGGTCGAGTATCTGCCGAATGAGATCGTGATGTCTGCAGAAAACATGGTCGATGCGTCGCTCTCGGGCCTCGGGCAGGGCGAGTTCGCAACGATCCCGTCACTCGAGGATGCAGGCCTGCTTGCCGCCTACGAGGAGGCGCGTCAGGCGTTGATGCCGAACCTGTCTCGCACCGTGCCGGCGGAACGCTACAAGATCGCATGACGGTCGCCGATGAAAGACCGTCCGCCGCTGCTGCTGCGGACGGGTCACGGGCGTTCCTGAAATCCGAGGCCGTTTACAGCCTGCGCCGACACGGTATCTCAGCCGAAGCGTCCGAGCGCCATGGCGAAGATATCGGCATCGACATTGCCGCCTGAGGTAACGGCAACGACGGTGTCGCTTTCCAGCGCCTCGCCATGGAAGAGGGCGGCGGCAAGCGCCACGGCACCGCCGGGCTCGACGACGATCTTCAGCCGGGTGAAAGCCAGCGCCATGGCGCGCAGCGCCTCATCATCGGTGACGACGATGCCGGCGCCGGCGAGACGCTTGAGGATCGGGAAGGTGATATTGCCAGGCTGCGGCGTGAGGATCGCATCGCAGATCGAGCCTGCTGTCGACGCATTGCGTTCGATCCTGCCGGAGGCGAGCGAGCGGGTGGTGTCGTCGAAATCTTTGGGCTCGCAGGGGCGGACGCGAAAGCCAGGGGCGCTGGCTTCGAGAGCGAGCGCGATGCCGGAGGTCAATCCGCCGCCGCCGCAGGAAACGAGGACTTCGGCTGACGTTACGCCTTCCTCTTTGGCTTGCTCGGAAATCTCCAGACCGGTCGTGCCCTGACCGGCGATCACCAGCGGTTCGTCGAAGGGCTTGATCAGCGTCAGGCTGCGCTCGGCTGAAAGCCTCGCGCCGATCTCGTCGCGATCCTCATTGACACGGTCGTAGAGGACGACTTCGGCGCCGAAGGCGCGGGTGTTGGCGATCTTCAGCTTCGGTGCATCGCTTGGCATGATGATGACGGAGGGCACATTGTGCAGCTTG
The DNA here is from genome assembly GCF_019685115.1 of Rhizobium sp. NZLR11. Lineage (NCBI taxonomy): Bacteria > Pseudomonadati > Pseudomonadota > Alphaproteobacteria > Hyphomicrobiales > Rhizobiaceae > Rhizobium > Rhizobium sp. NZLR11. Next base: position 225,794 of record NZ_JABDWD010000004.1, read on the forward strand.
GCGGCAAGCGCGACCCCCTGGGCATGGTTACCGGAGGAGAAGGCGATGACGCCCTTGGCGCGCACGGCCGGATCGAGGCCGGAGACGGCAGACCAGCCGCCACGAAACTTGAACGAGCCGGAATGCTGCAGGCATTCCGCCTTCACGAACAGGCGCCGGCCGGCGATCTCGTTGAGGAAGGGGGAGGATAGAAGCGGCGTACGCCTGATGTGACCGCGCAGACGGGCGCGGGCGGCGACAATCATTTCAATGCTGACCATTCGGGAATCGTCCTGCTTGCGGGTTCGCTCTTGCTTAGGGTGCGGCAAGCGACTTGTGAACGGCGACTTTGTCACCGTGACATAAATGGTGCATCGCGTTTGCAGCTCGCCGCAAGCTGCCGACGTCAGTAGCCGTTGGCCGAACCCTCCGCCGCGCGGCTGTCCATGGCCCCATTGTACCGCGCACCGCCGCCCTTTTCGATGGCGGCGAGGCTTTTGCCGCCGACGAGGATGCCGGCGGCCTGGCCCCAGAGCGGCGCGTCATTGCCGCCATCGAAGCTGTAGCCCATGGCGGCGAGGGTCTTTTCCGTATCGGGCGACAGCGCATAGGGTTCGAGATAGACCTTGTCGGGCTGCCATTGATGGTGGATACGCGGCGCGTTCACCGCCTGGCTGATATCCATGCCGAAATCGACGACGTTGAGGATCGCCTCCAGCGTAATGGTGATGATACGCGAGCCGCCGGGGCTGCCGATCACCATGAAGGGCTTGCCGTCCTTGGTGACGATCGTCGGGCTCATCGAGGAGAGCGGTGTCTTCTTCGGAGCGATGGCATTCGCTTCGCCCTGCACCAGGCCGTAGAGGTTCGGCACGCCGGGCTTGGAGGTGAAATCGTCCATCTCGTTGTTGAGCAGGACGCCGGTGCCCGGTGCCACGACGGCGGCGCCAAAGGAGCCGTTCAGCGTATAGGTGACGGCAACGGCATTGCCCTCGTCGTCGATGATCGAATAATGCGTCGTCTCGGTGCTTTCCTTGCCGCCGAGCGGTTTGAGGTTGGCGGAAGTGCCAGCCTTGTAGGGATCGATCTTGGCGTCGATTTCCTTGGCATAGGCCTTGTCGATGAGCTTTGCGACCGGATTCTCGATGAAATCGGGGTCACCGAGCGCAGCATTGCGATCGACATAGGCATAGCGCATTGCCTCGACCATGACATGGACGGTGTCGGCTGAACCGTAGCCCAGGTAGGAAAGTGGATAATTTTCGAGAACGTTGAGGATCTCGCAGATGATGACGCCGCCGGAGGAAGGCGGCGGTGAGGAGATGATGTCGTAGCCGCGGTAATTGCACTCGACCGGCTTCAACTCGCGCACGGAATATTGCTCGAAATCCTCCTTGGCGAGGATGCCGCCCTTGGCCTGGCTTGCCTTGACGATCGCCTCGGCGGGTGCTGCCTTATAGAAGGCGTCCGGACCTTTTTGGGAGATGCCTGCCAGGACCGCGGCAAGGTCGGGCTGATCGAGCTTTTCGCCCGATGCATAAGGTTTGCCGTCGGGTTTCAGGAAGATCTTCGCCGCCGCCTCGTCTTTGGCGAGCCGCTTGGCGCTGCCGGCGAGGCTCGCGGCGTCGCCCTGTTCCAGCGTGAAGCCCTCCGTGGCGAAGCGCAGTGCCGGTGCGATCAAATCCTGGCGCGACTTTGTACCGTATTTCTCGCGGGCGGTTTCGAAGCCCATGACGGAGCCTGGAACGCCAACGGCAAGATAACCGTCGAGGCTGGCGCGCGGCACGATATCGCCCTTGGCATCGAGATACATGGTCTTCGTGGCGGCGAGCGGCGCACGTTCGCGAAAATCGAGGAAGGTCTTCGTGCCGTCCTTCAGGCGGATGGTCATGAAGCCGCCGCCGCCGAGGTTGCCGGCCGAGGGATAGACGACCGCCAGCGCATAACCGACGGCGACGGCTGCATCGACGGCATTGCCGCCGCCCTTCAGCACCTCGACGCCGACATTGGTCGCCAGATGCTGGGCAGTGACGACCATGCCGTGCTCGGCTTCGACAGGGGCAGGCGAGGCGGCGAGCGCCGGAGTCAGGCACAGCGACAGGGCTGATATGACGGAGATCGTCCCGATATGCAGGCGGCCCATGACTTCCCCTCTAGTGGACAATGATGGGAAGCATATGGGGCTGCGGCGGCCCGAGGCAATGCGAGGGTTTTGCTTTAGGCAAGAAGCTCGGCGAGTTTCCGGTTGGTGTCCTCATCATCCAGCGGGGTATAGACAACGAGCTTCATCTCCGGCCGGCTCGTCAGCGTCAGCGCTGTATGCTCGAAGCACATGCGGCCTTTTACAGGATGGTCGATGCGCTTGATACCCGACAGCGGGCTGACGACTTCGTGGCGCTGCCACCAGTCACGAAATTCAGAGCTTGCCTGTTTCAGCAGGGCGATCAGTCGCTCGAAATCCGGATCACCGGCATAACGCGCGCTGTCGGCGCGAAACATCGCCAGCGAGACGCGGGCAACCGCCTCCCAATCGACGAGGAGCCGACAATGCGTCGGGTCGGCGAAGAGGCGATGCATGATGTTGCGCTCGTCACGGTCGAGCGTGTCATAACCGCCGAAGAGTACTTCGGCGGCGCGGTTCCAGGCGAGCACATCCCAGCGGCGGCCAAGCACATAGGCCGGTTGGTGCGTGAGGTTGGCGAGTATGCGCTGCAGCGGTTCGTCGACGCATTCGGGTATGCTGGATACTGTCTGCGACGCCTGGCGGTCATTGAGGGTGAAGAGATGTTGGCGTTCGGCCTCGTCGAGACGCAGCGCATCGGCAAGGGCATTGAGCACCTGTGCGGAGGGGCGGACGTCGCGGCCCTGTTCCAGCCATGTGTACCAGGTAGTGCCGACGCCGGCGAGCATGGCGAGCTCCTCACGCCTCAAACCCGGCGTGCGTCGCCGAAAACCCTCTGGCAAGCCGACCTCGAATGGCGTCAGCCGCTCGCGACGAGAGCGCAGGAAGGCCGCAAATTCACGGCGGCGGGCTTCGAATGTGTCGGCTCTCTGGTCCATGCCAGGGATCATATCAGTATCGATACCAGGATAAAAACAGAACTGTTTGACGTTTCCAGGCGGCGCATGATGCAGGCGTCGCTGGTGGTCGAAGCGCCTGCGGCTCGATTAATTTAGGAGCAGCATCATGTCTTTACAGCATGTCGTCGTCATCGGCGGTTCTTCCGGCATCGGCCTCGCCACGGCGAAATTACTTTTGAAACAGGGATATACGGTCACCATTGCGGGCCGCGACGGCGAAAAGCTTGCCGCAGCAAAAGCATCGCTCGACGGCGATCTGCGCAGCCTCGTGCTTGATGCGACGGATTTTTCCACACTCGGGCAGGCCTTCGCCGGAATTGGCGCGTTCGGTCATCTGGTGCTGGCGATGGGCAGTGGTCACGGCGCCGGACCTTTTGCGACGCTCGACATGGCGGATCTGCTTGCCGGGTTCCAGAGCAAGCTCATTCCGCATGCCGCGGCGGCGCAGGCGGCATTGCCAGTGCTTGAGCCGGGCGGCAGCATCACTTTCGTTTCGGCGGTCAGCGCGCAAGCCGCGATGCCCGGCACGGCTGGCCTTGCGGCCGTCAATGCCGGCATCGAGGCGATGGTGCCGGTGCTGGCCGCCGAATTGAAGCCGCTGCGCGTCAACGGCGTTTCACCTGGGGTCGTCGATACGCCGTGGTGGGGTTTCCTGCCGCCCGAGCAGCGTGGCGGCGTGTTTGCGGACTTTGCCAGCCGCACGCCGGTCGGCCGCGTCGGCAGGCCCGAGGACATCGCGGAGGCGATCGCCTTCCTGATCGGAAACGGCTTCATGAGCGGCCACGTCATCACCTGCGACGGCGGTGTGCGTCTCAGCGCCTGATGCAGGTTTAATGCATGTTGCCCGGAAGTGTGCAGCGGTTCCGGGATAACGACATGTATAAAAACAAAGGACTGCAGCGTTGCCGCCGAGAAACGCGAGCCGGAGAGGTCATACGCCGTGCAGGGCGCCAGGCCCCAACGAGGGTACGGTTCCAAGCGTTTGATCGCGTGATGCGGCGGCAAGTCTCTCTTCGGCTCTGCGGGCGATTGCCTGCAGGTCGCGTGGCTTGCCGGCGATTTTTTCGATGGCGGCAATGGCGACATCGGTTGCGAGATAATCCGGCTTGTGGCCGACACCGCGAACGGTAATGAGCTCGGAGCCTGTTATGTCGCGGGCCAGGCCGCGCGAATGCAGGTGCTCCCACACGATCTCGTCGCTGTCGCCTGTTATGATCACGGTCGGCGCGGTGATCCGCGCATAGAGCGGCGACTGTTCCTTCACATAGGCAAGCAGTCTTTTAAAATCGGCCGCGTTGCTGTGGAAAGCGTTGGGTCGCAGCACCAGCGACGGACCGGTCTTTTCGATGTAATCGGCCGGGCGTGGATTGGGGCGGAAAATATTCAGTGTGCCGCGTTCCACCCGGCTCAGCCCGAGGGGCACGACGATCGCGTGGTTGAAGAGCCAGCCGAGGATCGGCACGGTTGCGACGTGATAATACCAGTCGATGCCGCCGGGCCAAGGGTGGGTGGCGGGTGCGAGGAAGAGCAGGCCTGATGTCTTATCGGGATGGCGCAGGCCGAAGGCGGCTACGATCGCACCGCCGAAGGAATGGCCGACGATAACAGCCCTTTCGATGCCGCGCTTTTCCATCAGCCTGGCGATCGCATCGGCCTGACCGGAAGGAACCGCGTTTTCAGGACCGCCGCGTTCGGAATAACCGTGGCCGGGACGATCGACGAACAGCATTTCCGCCCGGCCTTCGAGATCGGCGCGGAAGGCAACGATTTGGTCGAGCAGATTGCCGCTGGCGCCGTGAATGAAGACGAGCGCCGGCAGATCCGCATTTTCGGGACGCTCGATATGGACGGCGTTCATTCGGTAGCCGCCGACATCCGTCAGTTCGCCGATATTCGGATAGGCATATTCGAATTGCCGCGCCTTGTAGGAGGAGAAACCGATGGCGGCGGCGAGCGGGGCGAGAAGAGCGGAAACTTCTGCAAACATGATCTTAACGGCCGATAGTTGCGGCGGTTTTGCCGAGAGCGGACGCGCTGCGTCGTTTCCCGTCTACAGTTCTAAATTGCGCGGCTTGGCTGGAGGTCAAGATCGGCGAGCCGAGATCAGGTGCGGTTGCCGGCGAGTTTTTCCGCAAGCGTGTTGACCTGTTCCTGGGCGGTGCGCTCGGCGGGATAGACATCGAGGAAACGCTCCCAAGCCTTCAAGGTCAGCTGGTCGTTGCCGGAGTTGCTGAGGATCGCCGCCATGCCGGAGAGCGCGCCGAAATGGCGCGGCTCGAGATCGAGCACGTGTTCGATATCCGACATGGATTTGCGATAATTGCCCATGACGAAGTTCAGCGTGGCGCGGCGGTTCCAGCTTTCAGCATAATCGGGCTTCAGCGCGATCGCCTCGTCGAGGAAATCGAGGGCGGCGGGATTGCGCTTTTCCTCGATTGCCTTGTCGGCCCACTGCATCAGCAGATTGACAGTGGCGCTGCCGGAATCGTTCCATTCCATGCGGATTTCATTGGCGATGCCGTTGGCCTTGTCAGGGTCGCGCTCGCGTTTCAACTGGCTGAAGAGTTGGTCGAGGTGTTGCTTCGGCGAATTGGTGACGTCCGTCTGCTCGACGATGACGTTCTTCTCCGCCGCAGCGGCCGGAAAGGCGGAAGTGAGGAGGATGAGGGCGAGCGGCAGCGCCGCTGACGTCAAAGCAAAAAAGCGCATGGCGGACATATTAGCCCGCCAACGCCGAAGATCAAACAAATTTGACGTGATCACCGCAGCGACCCACCGGATATATCTGCCGAGGCAACTGCGCGGCAAGGCGATCCGGGCGCGCGAAATCAGCCCTGACGAGCCTTGAAGCGCGGATTCAGCTTGTTGATGATATAGATGCGTCCCTTGCGGCGAACCAGACGGTTGTCACGGTGACGAGCCTTGAGCGACTTGAGCGAATTCTTGATCTTCATTTTTCTGATCCGCGATCTCTATGGGGGAATTCACATTCGCCCGTATCTTTAACAATCAAAAGCGCGCCATCGGGCGCGCTGTTTAGGTGGGGGAGCAGATACCCCGTCACCTTTTCCGTGTCAACCGCATGACGGTGTTTTTCCCAAGGCGCAAGGGTGTTTTCTCAGCCTAAAACCGGCGATTTCGGCGTCAAGGTGGTGACATGCCCCATCTTGCGGCCGGGGCGCCACTCGGTCTTGCCGTAGAGATGAACCAGCGTATCCGGACGCTGCAGCCAGTTGGGAACGGCCAGGATATCGTCGCCGATCAGGTTCTGCATGATGCAGTCGGAATGACGTCCAGCGTCTCCCAAAGGCATTCCGGCAACGGCGCGGATATGCTGCTCGAACTGGCTGACGACGCAGGCGGCCTCCGTCCAGTGACCGGAGTTGTGGACACGCGGCGCCATCTCGTTGGCAATCAGGCCGCCATCGGCAAGCACGAAGAATTCGATGCCGATGACGCCGACATAGTTCAATGCTGCGAGGATCTTTTCGGCCGATCGGCGCGCGGCGTCCGCCGTCGTCGGCGAGATCGTAGCGGGAACCGTCGAGGTGTGGAGAATGCCGCTGCGATGGACATTCTCGGCGGGATCGAAGCAGACGACCGTACCGTCCGTGGCGCGCGCAGCGATAATCGAGATCTCGCGCTCGAAGGCGACGAAGCTTTCCAGGATGAGCGGCACGGCCCCGAGCGCGGCATAGGCGCCATCCGGGCTGTCGGCCACTGAGCGAAAAACCTTCTGGCCCTTGCCGTCATAACCGAGACGGCGGGTCTTCAGCACGCCCTGGCCGCCGAAATCCTCAAGCGCCATTTCGAGATCGGTCTGGCTGTCGATCGCGTGGAAGCGGGCGGTGGTCATGCCGCAGCCGTTGAGAAAACGCTTTTCGACGAGGCGGTCCTGGGCGGCCTCCAGCGCCTTCGGCGGCGGATAGACGGCCACGCTGGCCGAGAGCGTTTCGGCGGCTTTAACGGGCACGTTCTCGAATTCGTAGGTAACGACATCGCAGACATCGGCGAGTTCGGCGAGTGCCGCCGGATCGTCATAGGCGGCGGTAATTTGCCGGTTGGCGAGCTGGGCGGCCGGGCAGTCCGTCTGCGGCTCGAGAATGACCGTGCGAAAATTCAACCGGGCGGCGGCAATGGCCAGCATGCGGCCGAGCTGGCCGCCGCCGATGATGCCGATCGTTCTTGCCGTCATAGGTCGTCCATCGGGTATTCGGCGACTGCAGCACTTTGGCGCTCGCGCCACTCGTCGAGCCGGTCGGCGATTTCTTCGTCGGAAAGGGCAAGTACGGCGGCGGCGAGGAGGGCAGCGTTGACCGCGCCGGCCTTGCCGATGGCGAGCGTCCCCACAGGGATGCCGGCCGGCATCTGCACGATGGAAAGAAGGCTGTCCTGGCCCGACATGGTTTTGGACTGGACCGGCACGCCGAAAACCGGCAGCGGCGTCATCGATGCGGCCATGCCCGGCAGGTGGGCGGCGCCGCCGGCGCCGGCGATGATGACCTTGAAGCCCTCCGTGCGGGCGCCCTTGGCAAAATTGAACAGCCGGTCGGGTGTGCGGTGCGCCGAAATGATGCGCGCGTCATAAGGGATTTCCAGCGCCTCCAGTGTGTCGGCGGCGTTTTTCATGGTCTCCCAGTCGGACTGGCTGCCCATGATGATGGCGACGGACGGTCTGTCTGTCATCATTGCTGCTATCCCCTCAGGCGATGATGTCAGGGATGATCTGATCTTCCAGCTTGGAGAGCCTGTCCTTGATGACAAGCTTCTTCTTCTTCATGCGCTGGACCCGCAGAGCATCGCATCCTATCTGGATCATGGCGTTGATCGCGGCGTCGAAATCCTCGTGCTCCTGGCGCAGACGCGCCACAATGAGCCTGATTTCCGCCTGTTCCTGATCGGCCATATGCATTCCCCGTTATCGTCCTCGGACCTTGTCCGATCTGCCGATGATTTCCGCAAGCTCCTATCACCAAATACAGGTAACGGCTAGTTAGTCTTGATCATGAAATTGCCATCCAGTCTCCATCTTTTGGCCTTCGACAAGCATTCAAAAATATGTCACAGTCCGCCGCGTTGACACCTTGATCCCCGACGATGATGGCCGGGGAGGGTAAGAGGAAGGAAGGGTCAAATGACAGTTCAAGCTCATCTTGAATCACTCCAGAAAAAGCATGTCGCTCTTGAGGAGGAGTTGCATACGCTCAGAACAGCTCCCTCTATCTCCGATACGGAAATTGCCGAATGCAAGCGCCGCAAGTTGCGCATCAAGGACGAGATTATGCGTCTCAAGTCATCCGTCCACTGATCTTCCCAAGGGTCGCCGGTCGACCATCTTGCGAACGAAAAGGTAAATCCATCCATTCCGCCTGAAATCAGCAAGAACCGGTGATTTTACACCAGATTTGCGCCAGCCCGATGCCTGCAGCATCGCGGCTGGCGCTTTTGGGTCGTAGGCTTTGAGCAGCGGTGCATCATAAGCATCATGTCCCACAGTCTCGCGGGAGCAGGCATCAAGCCCAGAACTGATCGAGCCACAAATTAAGCTTGTCGAATCCGCGGTTATTGACAGTGTAAATGCGCTTCGTGCCTTCAGAGGTCACTGAGACGAGATTGCTTTCGAGCAGCGCCTTCAAATGTTGCGACACGGCCGGGCGGCTGATCGGCAGACCCTCGGCGAGCTCGTTGACTGTCCGTGGCGCGCGGCGCAGTTCCTCCAGCAGAAACCGCCGGTTCGGATCGGCAATCGCAGAGAAAGGGTCCGTGTTCGACATGGCGGGAACGCTACGGCAAACCGGCCGGTCCAGCAAGGAAATTGTGCATTGCAGCGTACTACAGCGCCGCTGTTACACTTAGAATTGCCGACTCTACCAGCCAAGACCCTCGCGCACGATCAGGAAGGCGGCGATCAGGGCCATCGCATACATGAACGGATAAAAGATCGCCGGCTTCATACGGCGCACGCACCAGGCGCCGGCAATGGTGGCGAGCGGAGCGAAGGGCAGAAGCGTCGCGGAGGTCGCAAGATTTTGGGTGTCGAGCTGGCCGAGCGCGAAATAGGGGATCAGCTTGATGGCGTTGAGGATCGCGAAGAAGCGCACGCTTGTGCCGGTATATTCGCGCGGCTGTAGCTTGAGCGGCAGGGCATAGATCTGGAAGGGCGCACCGCCGGCATGGGCGACAAAGCTGCCGTAACCAGAAAATGTGCCCCAGAGGCCGGCGGCCACCGGTCGCTGGCCGCGCGGCGGGATCATCTTGCCGGCGCCCGGGCCGTAATTGTTCCAGAAATAGCGCAGGCAGAAGAGAATGGTCACCGCGCCGATGACGATGCGCAGAATATTGCCCGGAACGAGCGCCGAAGTCGCCCAGCCGAGCGCGATGCCGAAGATTGCCCCCGGCAGCATGATCTTCAGCGTCGCCCAGTCGCCATGTCTGCGCCAGATGACGAGCGAGATCATGTCCATGAAGACCAGGATCGGCAGCAGGATCGCCGCCGCCTCGACCGGCGAGACGACGAGGGCGAGGAATGGCAGGCCGATCAGCGACAAAGCGTCGCCCATACCGCCCTTTGCGAGGCCTACCAGCAGAACGGCGGGCACGGCGGCGTAGTAGAATGACAAATCCTGCGGCATGCTTTCGACGTCCTCCTCTTGCAAGCCTCGTCTAACGGAACTACTCACACAAAACGAGTGCGGATCCCTCCTTTCGAAGGGGAATTCGCAGGAAACGGAAAGACCCCATGACCGAACCGGAAAACCGCTGCCGCCTTGTGCTCATCACACCTGATATCGCCGATGCCGATGAACAGGCAAGGATCGTTGCCGACGCGCTGAGGGGCGGCGATGTCGCCTCGGTGATCGTGCCGCAATACGGGCTTGACGATGGCACCTTCCAGAAACATGCGGAAAAACTGGTGCCGCTGATCCAGAGTGCCGGAGCGGCCGCGCTAATTTCAGGCGACAGCCGTGTGGCGGGACGGGCAAAGGCCGATGGCCTGCACCTTTCCGGCAATGCCGAGGCGCTTTCGGAAGCGATCGAAAAACATGCGCCGAAGCTGATCGTCGGCGGCGGTAACGCAGCCGACCGCCACAATGCACTGCAGATCGGCGAAGTCAGGCCCGACTATATCTTTTTTGGCAAGCTCGACGGCGATATCAAGCCGGAGGCCCATCCGAAGAACCTTGCGCTTGGCGAATGGTGGGCCTCGATGATCGAGATTCCTTGCATTGTCATGGGCGGCACCGATCCTGCTTCGGCGCTTGCCGTCGCCGAGACCGGAGCGGAGTTCGTGGCACTGCGGCTGGCAGTCTTCGGCGAACCCACCCGAGCGCCATCGATCGTCGCCGAAGTCAACGCGCTGCTTGACGAAAAAGCGCCACGGTTTGAGGATTGAAATCGCGCTCATGCCGATCCCGACCGCCCCCCTGTTGAAATTTATCCTTGCCAGCATGGCCGCCCTCGTTGCGGCCGGGCCGGATGTCGTCCTGGCGCAGGCCACCGACAGCGTCATCAGTCAGCCGGGCTCGGCGCCGGCTTCGACTTTCCGCACCGACCGGCCCTCCGGTCCGGTGGTGAGGCCTTCCGATGGTGTCGGCGTGTTCGACCGCATGGGTGCGAAGCTGCCTGACCTGCCGCCGGAGAAGGATTACAAGGGGCCGGTCGACGAGGCTTACGGCGCCTTCCAGCGCGGCTATTATCTGACGGCTATGGACAAGGCGCTGCCGCGCGCCCAGCTCGGCGATGCGGCGGCGCAGACGCTGATTGGCGAAATCCTCTCGCAGGGCCTCGGTGTCAAGAAGGACGTGAAGAATGCTGCCTTCTGGTACGGCAAGGCGGCCGAAGGCGGCGATGCGGCGGCAATGTTCAAGTATGCGCTGATCCTGATGGAAGGCGAAGGCGTGCCGCGCGACAAGGTCAAGGCCGACGACTACATGCGCAAGGCGGCCGAAGCCGGCAATCCTTCGGCGGAATTCAACTGGGCGCAGCTTCTCATCGCCGACAATCCCGGCGAGAAGGGGCTGAGGCTTGCGCTGCCGTTCTACGAGAAATCGGCCGAGCAGGGCATTGCCGATTCGCAATATGCCGTGGCGCAGATCTATTCGACGCTGAAGGACTTGCCGGAGGAAAAGAAACAGCTCGCCCGAGAGTGGATGGCACGTGCGGCGCGCGCCGGCTTTGACACGGCCCAGCTCGATCTCGGGATCTGGCTCGTCAACGGCGTCGGCGGACCGAAGGATTACGTCAAGGGCTTCGAATGGCTGAAACTTGCCGCCAATGGCGGCAACGTCGCCGCACAGAACAAGCTCGCCCACCTTTATATCAACGCCATCGGCACGGCGCCCGATCCGGTCGAGGCGGCGAAGTGGTACGTCCTGTCGCGCCGGGCTGGGCTCGCCGATCCGTCGCTTGAGGATTTCTATCTCGGCATCGAGGACGATCAGCAGAAAGCGGCGATCGAGGCGGCCAACAAGTTCCGGCGGCGATAGCAGGCGCACGTCCAACTGAAGCGCGTCGCGATCTTCAGATTCGCTTGTCGCGCTTTAGCTTATTGTTTTTACGGATGTCGTTATCCCAGAACCACCGGGCACTTTGTTTGAATTTGCTCTAGAAAAGCGCGTCGGCGAACAGATCCTCGTCGTTTTCGGCTTTGCCGATCTCGGCTGGAGCGGGGGTGCTGTCTTCGCTCGCCGGGATGATGTCGCGATGAATGTTTCGCTCCTGGGCCATCGTATAGTGCTTGAAGATTTTGCGATCGAGCGGCGCGATCACCTCAGCGAGGTCGGAGATATCGGCGATATCGGTGCCGGCAACGCCTTCGAGCAGATCGGCGCAGCGGGCAAGGACTTCGCCGAGATCATGCTGGAAATCGAGCTTGCCAATCAGCAGGCTGATTTTGGTGGCGACCTCGCGGCCGTTCTCGGCGAGTACCTTCAGCTCGTTTTCCATCGCGTTGGCCGCAGAGCGGATGTTGCCGACGGCCGACGTCAGGCTTTCTCCCAGGCCGCCAGGCTCGGCGTCCGTGGCGGGGGCGACCCGCCCGGCCGCGGCTTCGAGCGCCGGCAGGCCGTTGACGATGGCGTCGGCGGAATCATCGAGCTTGCCGGCAAAGATGCGTAGTTCGGCGGTGACAACGTTGATCGACTTGCCTTCCTCGCCGAGGCGGCTGCAGCGCAGGTTGGTATTCAAAGCCATATAGTGAATGTCGGTCTTGACGGCGCGGATGTTGCCGATCGCCTCGAAGAGCTTGGCGGCCGTGCCGATCGTCGACTGGCTCACCTGGTCGGCCTGGCGGCTTGCCGTATCGACCTGCTTGACGATTTCGTGGGCGGCCGAAACGCTGGATTCCAGCGCGCGCATGAAGTTGCCGCCGGCTTCGCCGCTCTCGCCGCTCATCTGATCGCGCAGCTTGAGGATCTCCCGCATATCGTGGTCGAAACTTGCTATCGTCTTGACGACGTTCTCCGAATCCCGCTGGAAATTTGCGCACATGTCGCTCATCTGCGCTGCGGTCAAATGGTGAATGATGTTCTGGAGGCGCTGGCGCGCGCCGGCGTCGAGGCTTGCGCCATCCTCGCCGGCAAAGAAATCGTCAAGCAGCGAAAAGGTGGCCTGCACATGCTCGATGCGCTGGCGGGTGATGTCGCCGATCTGCAGGGCCGATAGAGTCGAGGCGACTTTACTCTGGACGGCGCGTGCAATTGCGCCGACGTCGCGGGCGATGACGCCGAGATCTTTGCGGTGCCCGGCGATCTTGGCTGCATCATCGCGCAGGGCTCCGGCAACCGCCGGAACGGTATCGGCATATCCCTTGGAAACGCTGGCGCCGAAAGAGGCTGCGAGCTTCACCTCCTTGTCGAGGCTGTCGAGATGGGTGGCGAAGCGGTTGACCTCATCGGTGCCGGAATAAATGCGCTCCAGGATCTCCTGGGCGAAGCCGGCGAATTCGGCAAGGCCGGCACCGGTGATCTTCACGGTCACGGCGAAGGTTCTGAGATAACGCATCGTCTCCTGCATGTCGGAGACATGCTTGCGTAGCTCCCTGCCGGTATGCGCCAGCGAGACGAGCGCCTGCTGACGGTTTTCTTCGGTGACCGGCAGCGCTGTCAGGCTCTCCACGGTGGCGCTGAGATCGGCGCTGGTGTCGCTCGCTTCCTTGTTGTCGAGCGTCGTGGTGACGCTCTCGAGCGAATTCAGCAAGCGGTTGAGGACATCCATCACCGAGAGCAGCACGGTGCCGCCTTCGAGGAAGCGTTCCTCGACCTGGCTGCGGGCGGATTCCAGGGTCTGGCTGATGTCCCGCCCTGACGTGTAGGTTGCAGCGTTCGATGTTACCAGGGCGTGTGCCACTTTTATACCTTTTCTTAGAACACAGGCGATTTGACTCTATTTTTACGGGCAGGATGGAAACGTCCGGTAAACGCGCCGGACTCGCCAGCGTTGTGATTAACGAAAGATGTGGATGGCGCTTCGGCACGAAGCGTCACGGCCGAGAGATCAATTCAACATGCTGTTTTTGCTTTATTTTTTTCTAAATTTTGAGAGAAAAATACAACTTTTCCCGGATGAGAATTGAGAGTCGCGTGGCGCGCTATACGGCGGTTTTCTACAACCGCTGTTTACCCTGCGTTAACGCTGCCATGAGAGTCCTTTTAGGGTCCTCAAGTATTTCCCTGGCCCAGGAGGCTGCATTGGATACTCCGAAACAATATTACGAATCTATAAATTTGCCGGGCGTGCTCAGCATTCGCAACGTGTCCGAACTACTCTCCAAGATTTTCAACGAATTTCATAGCCGCGATACAATCATCGTTAGCATTCCGGAAGGCGCTGAAGCAGATCTGAGCTTCGTTCAACTCATCGAATCTTCGCGGCGACAAGCAAAATCCCATGGAAAAACCTTCAGGCTTTCTTCCCCGGCTAGCGGCTCTGTCCTGAACGTACTTGAGCGCTCAGGTTTCATCGAATCCTTCGATCAAGAAGACGCAAATTTCTGGTTGCATAAAGAGGTGTCGTTATGAGTGCAAATATCCTGACTGTCGACGATTCCGCCAGCATTCGTCTGACGACCAAAGTCACGCTGACCAATGCCGGCTATAGCGTCACCGAGGCGGTCAATGGGGCCGAGGGCCTGGCGACGGCCAAGGGCAGCAGCTTCGATCTGATCGTCACCGATCTGAATATGCCTGTCATGGACGGGCTGACGATGATCGAGGAACTGCGCAAACTGCCGGCACAGGCCGGGGTTCCGATCATCTTCCTGACGACGGAATCGGACGCCGATCTCAAGGCGCGCGCCAAGGCTGCCGGCGCGACGGGCTGGCTGACCAAGCCGTTCGACCCGGAAAGTCTGGTGAAGATCGTGAAGAAGGTTCTCGGACGATGAGTACGCTCGATCCTGTCGCCGTCTTCCGCACAGAGGCCGCCGAATGCCTCGAAGCGATCGAGGCTGGTCTTCTCGACCTGACCCACCAGCTCGACAACAAGGATCTCGTCGACGCCGTCTTTCGCGGGCTGCACACGCTCAAGGGCTCCGGCGCGATGTTCGGCTTCGAGGCGCTCGCCGCCTTCACTCATCATTGCGAAACCGCCTTCGACCGCGTCCGCAAGGGCGAGGTCGCGGCGACCAGTGAACTCGTCGCCGCCGTTCTTGCCGCCCAGGACCATATGCGTGCCCTCGTCGACCAGCCGGACGCCGATCACGGCGATACCGGCAGCACGCTTCTGGCGCAGCTGCAGGCTGCCGTCGGCGGCAAGGAGACGCCGACTGCTGCAGCGCCGGCCGCTGCTGCTGTAGTCGCTGCCATCCGCGAGGCACCGGCGAAGAAGAAAAACAGCTGGCGCATCCACTTCAGCCTGCCCGCCAATTCGATGGCCAACGGCACCAACCCGCTCGGCCTGTTGGACGAGCTGCGCGATCTCGGCGAATGCACCGTGCGCGCCAACACCTCGGCCATTCCGCCGCTCGACGAGCTCACTCCGACGGAACTCCACATTTCCTGGGACGTGACGCTGACCAGTGAGCAGGACCGCTCGGCGATCGACGACGTCTTCATCTTCGTGCTCGACGATATGGAGCTCAGCGTCGAGGATATCGATGGCGCGGCAGCGGCAACCGCCGCCCCGGCCGCGGAAAAGGCAGCCGCACATGGCGCTGCAGCATCGGCGCCGGCCGTTCCTGCAGCACCCGTCCTGGAATTCCGTCCTGTCGAGGCGGTTTCGGCCAAGCGCGAGGCGCCCGCCGCCGTCAGCCAGGCGAAGGCGACCGAGAATGTCCGCGTTCCGGCCGAACGTCTCGACGAGTTGATGGATCGCGTCGGCGAGCTCGTCATCGCGCAATCGCGTCTCAGCCAGCTCGCCAGCGCCAGTAGCGATATCGCGCTGCGCTCCGTCTCGGAAGAAATCGAACGTCTCTCCGGTGAATTGCGCGACACGATGATGATGCTGCGCATGGTGCCCGTCGCCACCCTCTTCTCCCGTTTCCGCCGCCTCGTCCACGATCTCGCCCGCGAGACCGGCAAGGTGATCGAGCTGGTGACCGAGGGCGAGAGCACCGAGGTCGATAAAACGGTCATCGAACGTCTGGCCGATCCTTTGGTGCATCTTGTGCGCAACTCGATCGATCACGGCCTCGAAACGCCCGCCGATCGCCTTGCCGCCGGCAAGTCCGAAGCCGGCACGGTGACGCTTTTGGCCCGTCAGGCCGGCGGCGAAGTGATCATCTCGATTAAGGATGACGGTCGCGGCATCAATCGTGAAAGGGTTCGCGCCAAGGCGGAATCCTCCGGCCTCATCCAGCCCGGCCAACCGCTTTCCGACTCTGAGCTGTTGCAGCTGATCTTCGCTCCCGGCTTCTCGACGGCCGCGGCGATCACCAATCTGTCCGGCCGCGGGGTCGGCATGGACGTGGTCAAGAAGACGGTCGAAGCGCTTCGCGGCGCGATCGACATCGTCAGCGTGCCGGGGCAGGGTTCGGAAGTGTCGCTACGCATCCCGCTGACGCTCGCCATTATCGATGGCCTGTTGGTGCGCGTCGGTTCCGGCCGCTACGTCATCCCGCTCTCGGCGGTCGAGGAATGCCTCGAACTGTCGCTCGAGGAAGATCTCCGCTCGCGCGGCCGCAGCTTCATCTCGCTGCGGGACAGCCTGGTGCCGTTCTTGCGCCTGCGCGATCTCTTCCGCACTGGCACCAAGCCCGACGTACATCAAAAGGTCGTCGTCATCTCGACCGGCACGGAGCGTGTCGGCCTCGTCGTCGACCAGATCATCGGCGACCACCAGACGGTCATCAAGTCGATGTCGAAACTGCACAATAACGTCGCGACATTCTCGGGCGCCACCATTCTCGGCGACGGCAGCGTCGCCCTCATTCTCGACGTCGGGCACCTGGTTGCCGCGGGTCAGCAACAGGAGGCGCAATTGCGTGTAGCAGGATGAGCGCAACAGCAACGACAGCCGAACGATTTGACAATCACTGGAGCTATGCCGAGGAAGTCGAGGTTCTAACCTTCGATCTCAACGGCGAAACCTTCGCGCTGGAAGCGGTCATCGTCCAGGAGATCCTGGATCTGCTTCCCGAGACTGCGGTGCCAGGCAGCCAGCCCTTCGTTGCCAGCGTCATCAACTTTCGAGGCAAGGTCATTCCGCT
This sequence comes from Rhizobium sp. NZLR11, assembly GCF_019685115.1. NCBI lineage: Bacteria > Pseudomonadati > Pseudomonadota > Alphaproteobacteria > Hyphomicrobiales > Rhizobiaceae > Rhizobium > Rhizobium sp. NZLR11. The sequence goes on from NZ_JABDWD010000004.1 coordinate 242,499, forward strand.
CGCTGATCTGCGTCTCGCCTTCGGGATGGAAGCCGCAGAGGCGACGATCGACAGCCGCATCATCGTCATCGAGATCGATCTGCAAGGCGAGCACACGCTCGTCGGCCTCAGGACCGACAAGGTGAACGAGGTGACGACGCTTGCAAAGACCGCGAGCGAAGCGCCGCCGAGCATCGGCATGCGCTGGCGCGCCGACTATATCAACTGCCTGGTGAAGAGGGGCGGAGAATTCATCATTCTCCCGAATCTGCAGGCGATTTTTTCATCGAGGCGCAATGCGGCGGGAGCCGCCAGCTGATGTCGGCTGAGTTCAGGTTGGGGTTAAACCGATGCGATTGACCATCAAGACAAAACTGGTGACCGCGTTCACCTTCATCATCCTCATGCTGATGGGCACCGCTGCCTACGGCATCGTCAGCCTTGGATCGCTGAACGATACGATCGGCAATCTCATCGCCGGTCCGGCAGCCCGTCTCGACCTGGCGCAGCAAATCAACATCGCCCAGCTCGAGGCCATTCGTCAGCAGAAAAACTTGCTCACCGCCCGCACTGCCGACGAGACGGCCGGTGCGATCGCAAAGGGCAATCAGGCCCGCAAGGAATTCACCGATGCCTTCAGCCAGGTTCTGGCGCTGGCAACGGAAGAAGGCAAGGTTCGCTGGGCGCGCATCGCCGAACTTTCCAAGACATTCAATGCAGCCGACGACCAGATCCGCGACTATGTGAAGGCCGGTAACGCCGAAGGCGCAAATACCATCTCCGTCACGGCAGCCCGGGCCGCCGCCAACGATATCGACTCGACGCTCGGCGAAATCCTGGCACTCGAAAAGCAGCGCATGAAGGCTGCGGACGATAGCGCCGACGCGCAGTATGCGACCACACGCACGATGATGATGGCGGTGGCTGCCTTTGCCCTGTTGATTGCGGCCATTACCGCCTTCTGGATCGCCAGCACGATCAGCAAGGGCCTTAGCCGGGCCAATACCGTGGTTCGCGAAGTGTCGGAAGGCGATCTGACGAAGATGGCCGATATCACCAGCCGCGACGAAATCGGCGAGCTTCTCGGCAACGTCAACATTATGATCGAACGCCTGCGCGGCGTCGTTGCCGATGCCCTGTCGGCCGCCGACAACGTCTCTTCAGGCAGCCAGGAACTGTCTTCGAGCTCCGAGCAGGTTTCGCAGGGCGCGAGCGAACAGGCCGCTTCGGCCGAAGAGGCTTCCGCTTCGATGGAGGAGATGGCCGCCAACATCAAGCAGAACGCCGACAACGCGGCGCAGACCGAAAAGATCGCCCGTCAATCGGCCAAGGACGCGGAAGCCAGCGGCGAAGCCGTCTCCCGCGCCGTCGAAGCCATGCGCACGATCGCCCAGAAAATCGGCATCGTCCAGGAAATCGCCCGCCAGACCGACCTTCTCGCCCTTAATGCTGCTGTGGAAGCAGCACGCGCCGGCGAGCACGGCAAGGGGTTTGCGGTCGTCGCCTCCGAGGTGCGCAAGCTCGCCGAACGCAGCCAATCGGCCGCTGCCGAAATCAGCGCCATGTCGGGCAATACCGTGACGGCCGCTCAGGAAGCCGGCGACATGCTCGGCCGCCTGGTGCCCGACATCCGCAAGACGGCCGAGCTGGTTTCCGAGATCAGTGCCGCCTGCCGCGAACAGGATATCGGGGCTGCCCAGATCAACGAGGCGATTCAGCAGCTCGACAAGGTGACGCAGCAGAATGCCGGTGCCTCCGAGCAGATGTCGGCAACTTCCGAGGAACTAGCCTCGCAGGCCGAAGAGCTGCAGACGTCGATCGCCTTCTTCAAGGTCGATATGGTGGGCGGGCGCCGTGAGCGTGCGCCAGCTGCAAAAGCCGCGGTCCGCAGCCGGCCTCAGCCCGTACCGCGCAAGCCGGGCACCAAGTCACCCGCCAATACGGTCGCCGGTCAGCAGGCCCGCGTGAAGGGATTTGCCCTCGACATGTCGATGGGTGGTCCCGACACGGCCGATGACGAGTTCAGGGAGAGCGCATAGCGCTCCCTGGGGAAGCGCTATGCGCTCTCGTGCGAATTGTCGTGGGCCAGTCAGCTCGCCCGCGACACACGCTTCCGGCACGCGCATGCCGGCATGGAAGTCTGTCAACTTCCTTCCGTGGCATGTCTTCGCCTACCAGAATTTCTTTGCTGCATGATGCCGCGCCCCTTGGTCCATATTTATTGCCTCGCTCTCAGAGAGGAACATTGAGATGCGTATTACGATTAAACTTAAGCTCGCAGCCGCATTCGGCTTTGTCATACTGTTGCTGGTGGGCAGCGCGGTATATGGGATCATCAGTCTCAGTTCACTCAACGATGCCGTCGGCAACCTCATCTCGGGTCCCGCAAAGAACCTGGAACTGGCCCTGGAAGCAAAAGCCGCGGAGCTCAATGGCATTCGCTGGCAGAAGAATGCCCTTCTGGAAATGGATCCCGAGGTGGCCAGGAAGAATTATCAGAACTCGGCGAGGAGCATGGATGAAATGCTCGCCTTCGCGGCGAGCGGCCAACAGCTTGCAACTGCTGACGGCAAGCCCATGTGGGATAGGCTGATCGAACTGGCCAAGCGCTTCACCGAAGGCTCCCACCAAGTCGCCTCCATCCAGGAAAGTGGTGACAGAGCAGCGGCCAATGCCCTGTCGTCAGGAGAGGTTCGCGCCCTCGTCGCGGAACTGGAAGACGTCTTCGCGGCGCTCGTTACGCAGCAGCAGAAGGCGATGACGCAGGCCGATGACGACACCGAAAGCCTTTATGGCTCCACCAAGAACCTGCTGATCGGCATCGCTATCGCCGCTTCCGTCATCGCCTTTGCCGCCGCATTGTGGATCGCGCTCGGAATCAACAGCGGCCTGCGCAAGATCATGAACGTTGCCAACGCGGTCGCCATAGGCGACCTGAACCAGAAGGCCGAGATCAAGAGCAACGACGAGATCAAGGATCTCGTCAACACGATCAACGTCATGACGGGTAATCTTCGCAACACCGCAGAGATCGCCAACCAGATTTCGAACGGCGACCTGACGGTGTCGCCCAAACCGCTTTCCGACAAGGATATGCTCGGCATAGCGCTCGAGCAGATGGTCGAGCGCCTGCGCGGCGTGGTCTCCGATGCGGCCGCGGCCGCGGAAAATGTTTCGGCCGGCAGCCAGGAACTGTCTTCGAGCTCCGAGCAGGTTTCGCAGGGCGCGAGCGAACAGGCCGCTTCGGCCGAAGAGGCTTCCGCTTCGATGGAGGAGATGGCCGCCAACATCAAGCAGAACGCCGACAACGCGGCGCAGACCGAAAAGATCGCCCG